>JAOUDF010000001.1 GCA_029859385.1 Nitrospirota bacterium | reverse complement strand
TCCGGCACCGCCGGGTTTACCGGGTGGTCCCGCCCTTGCGATCTGCATTCCACGAGACGGAGACGTCGCCCCGCATCGGCGGCGGCATCGGCTATGATAGCGAGAAAGGTGCTTCTGTCAATATGATAGGAACATGAACAGGTAACAAGCAGGCCACCGGGTTCAATAAGCTTGAGCCCCCGGAGGTTTATTTCGCGGTACCCTTTCACCGCCTCCTTTATCTTGGCCTTGCTCTTTACAAAGGCAGGGGGGTCGAGGACCACGCAATCGAACTTCTCCCCGGCCGCTGCAAGACGGGGCAGCTCATCAAAGACATCCGCCCGGCCAAACCGGCAGATGTTCTCCAGACCGTTCAGCGCCGCGTTGGCCGTGGCATCCTCCACCGCCCGGGCCGAGGCATCCAGCCCGATCACCTCTGTCGCACCCCCAAGGGCGGCATGTAGAGCCCATGCACCCACATAGGTAAAGCAGTCCAGCACGCGCAGCCCCCGGCTTTCCTTCTCCAGCACAAACCGGTTCTCCCGCTGGTCGAGAAAGAAGCCGGTCTTCTGCCCTTCCAGCAGATTCACCCGAAGCCGCAGCCCCCCTTCCCGTATCTCCACCGGCCCTTCAAGCGTGCCCCTCAAGACCCTTTTCTCCTGCGGCATCCCCTCCAGCTCTCGCACCGATGCATCGTTCCGAAGGATAATGGCAACAGGCGAAAGAAGCTCTTCGAGGATATCGGCGATCACCTCCAGCCACTGCTCCATGCCGGCGGTAAGGCTCTGGATCACCAGATAATCGCCGTAGCGGTCGATGATAAGTCCCGGCAGAAAGTCACCCTCTCCGAATACCAGGCGATACGCGGTTTCGCCAGGCGCCACGCGACGTCGATAGGCAAGGGCCTCTTCCAGCCGCTGCCGGAAAAAATCCCGACCTATTGCCGTGGCCCGGTCGCGGCTCAGTATCCTTACCGCAATGAGCGACCGGGGGTTGGCATACCCCCTCCCCACAAATCGGCCGCGCCAGTCGTATATCTCCACAACTTCGCCCGGCGCGATCTGCTTCAGGCCATCGGCAATCTCATTGCTGAATATCCACGGATGACCACCGAGGACGCGGCGTTCTTCGTTCTTTTTAAGGGTTATATTTCGCAATAGAACAGGGGCTTTCTATATGAACGACAAGGTTCAGGCGTGGAGTTTTCCTGGATAGTCACGCCGCCTTCAGTTGATACGGCTGAATCAGAGATTCCAGTGGGATACCCAATCCTTGATGCAGGCGTCGGATCATTTCAATGGAAAGCGGGCGTCTGCGGTTTAACACCTCCGAGACCCTGGCCCTGCTGCCGATATAAGGTTCGAGGTCGCTTCTTGTAAGACCCCGGCTCTCCATATGGTACAGTATTGCTTCGACAGGATCGGGGGGGAGAACAGGCTGGTTCTTCTCCTCATAGGCCTCAACCAGCGTTATCAGTATCTCCAGACGATCTCCGTCCGGTGTGCCCGGCGTAGCGCTAAACAGCCGATCAATCTCGGCAAGCGCCGCCTCATGGTCCTTTGAAGTCCTGATTGGTTTAATTTTCAGCATCTTGTTTCTCCATCCTAAACAATCGCAGCGTCAATCCTGTCGTATTCCTGATGCGTGCCAACGAAGCGGATATAAACCACACCCACAGCATAGTTCACCGCGACGACAAGGCGGTAAGTGTTACCTTTAATATTGAACACAACCCTGTTGTTGCCAACAATACTGGCATTGCGATAGGCAGCCTTGATGTCCGACGGGGTTTCCCATTCAGCATGCCTTGCATCTTCATACCATGCCCTCAATGGCTGCTCGGCGTCTGAGTGCAGCGACCAGAACTCTCTCAAGGCCTTCCGGGCTATAATTCGCATAGGCAAACCTTACCATGCTCCCAAAGTGGGAGCAAGTAAAATATACTCCCTATGCTGGGGGTCCTCCATAGGGGGCCCCCCACGGGGGGTCAATTCTTTATTATTGACAAAGTCCCCTCAACCCTCTCCAAAAGCCGCTTTGCCGCCCTGTCGCTCGCTAGTGTGTCCCGCAGCCGCTTTCGCCCCACGCTTACCGTGCTGTAGTCAACCCCCAAGAGTTCGCCTATCTCCTTGCCCTTGAGGCCCCCAACCCGCGCCAAAAGCTCCATGGCTATCTGACGTACAACACCCCGATCGGACTTTATCTGCCCTATCGTCTTGCCGGTCGCCGACGCCACGGCCGCAAGTATTTCATCCTGTGCGTTATATGACACCACCGCCCGCAGTGGCGGGCATTCCCGGTCGGCGCCCCGATCGCCAAGCTTTTCCTTCACCCAGCGGACAAACTCATCGCCCCCAAGGATGCTCTGCCCCACCACCTGCTTCTTCAACTCCTGCGGCGACGATATCTCGCCCAGCAGCGCATCCCGATACCGGCGTCGGGCGCCGGCACTGTCTCCCCCGTAGGGCTCAAGCACAAGCGCGTAATCGATAAACTTCTCTCGCTTCTTCTTCTCGCAATACCCCGGCAGGCTGCTCCATTGGTAGCCGTCAAGGAAAGAGGCTTTCTCTTCCACCGTCTTGCCGCTCCATACCTTTGTCCGCACCGGGTTCAGATGGATATACCGCGACACCGTCGTCAGGTATTCATCCTTGTCCACCAAAAGGCTTGTGTAGCGCCCCTGGTACAAATGCCCCACCCGGCCGTGCCGACGGTTGAAGTACCCCGTATAGCTGATATTGAACCGCCGCATGAATTCACCAAGGTTGCCCAGCGGCGTCTCCACCAGCAGATGAAAATGGTTCGTCATCAGCACATAGGCGTACACCGTCACCGAGTATATCTCCGCAGACTGCTCCAATAGCGACACAAACCGCTCCCGGTCGGCGTCGTCGCGGAAGATGTCCTTCCGTTCGTTGCCGCGGCAGGTGACGTGATAGACTGCACCGGGATACTGGATTCTCAAGGGACGGGACATGGCTCTATAAATCTTTCAGCAGACGGTTTTGTCAATAATAAAGAATTGACCCCAGAGCCGGCTTGGCGTGGCATGGGCCGAATCTACAACTCCCTTGGCTGGATGTCAAGAGTTAGTGTCATTCGGTAACAACGTCCCCATTGACTTCCTGCCTGGCTACAGTGGTAATTTGTGCTCTTGACAGGGGGCACCTAATGGGTGACCCCAGAGCCTTCCCAGAGACCTCCCATAGCCACCCCCTACCTGAAGTCAAAAGTATAGCACCACGAAAAAGCTTTAACGATTTCTTCGGCGACTTCCGGCTGTTTCTGCCTAAATTGCGCCGCCGCCAGTTTCTCCATTTCCGCAATATCGCTCGCAATAAATCGCGCGTTGGACGAATAAAAATCGTCCTCCAATGCCTTGATTATCGGCAGCAGTTTGGTCGCAACATCCGCGCCGAAATGATCTACCAGCCGCGCATCATCACGACTCGGCATCTGAGCCCTGCCCCAACCTGTCCAAACGACGATAGCTTCAACAAGTTGAGGTGATTTCAAACTATTTACTTCGACCATAACAACGTCTCCACGCCGGTCTCCGGGTTTACCGCTCTAATTGAGGTCACGTTCGGATTGGCTTTAAGCGCAGGAAACTCAACCTCTGCCCACGCCGAATTTATGCGGACATAATCTGTCTGTAGGACGCGTACATTCCCACTCGCCCCAGTCGCAAAGGTCTTAGACGCCTGTCGCCAAGCGTCAACTACCGTTGGACTACTCGGATCCCAAACGGGTAATTCGATTCCGCGAGCAGCCACTGTTGTCTCAAGGGTTGCGCCTCCGTGTTGAGCAACCCATTTTGAAGCGGCTACATCACCATTCCGAATGCCTGACCAGAATACGGCCTCACCTGGCCGAGTCGCAAACCTATTTGCGCCCTTTATTGCATCCCCGACAGCACCTGCACCTTTTACTAGCCACTTTGCCGGCTTAAATATAGGCAGATCTGTTCCAAGGGAGAACAGGCCATAAAGGTAATTGCCTTCCGAAAACTCGTCATAGGCGCCCCAGCCCGGAATAACCGCGCTCCCGACAGGAATGAGCACATTATTTACAAGGCCGCTTATCGAATTTACAACCGGCGTCGGCAGAGAGAAATTACTATAGCTGTTCCCGACAGTGCTTGCAACGTTACTGCTCCGCGCAGGCGCTGGTGCTGGTTTTGGGGCTGGCTTCGTTGCAGGTGCCGGTGCAGGCCTGTAAAAGCTCGGGGTATAGAACCAAGACGAGCTTGAACTGATCGAGATACTCGAACCACTATAAGCTGTCTGCGAAACCGTCGCGTAGAACTCAGTCGCATTCCCCGTCGGATCAGTATAAATCACCGGGTTGTTCAGCGTATAGCTGTACCGGTTAAACGCCTGCGGGTCTTCAGGGTCGGGCACAATACTATCCGCACTCACAAACCTCCCCAGCCCCGGATTGTAGTACCTCGCATTGTAGTAGTAAAGCCCCGTCTCGGCATCGTACGCCTGCGAGGTGAAGCGGTGCTCCACCGATACCGTGCCGTTGCCGCTGTCGGTGAGGGTGGCGCCGTAGGGCAGGTAGGTGATCTCCTCGGCCTTGGTGCCGCTGGCGTCGGTGATGACCCGGCTGGAGCCCAGGTGGTCCTGATGGTAGTAGAAGGTGCCCGCGCTGTTCTTCCACGCCAGCTTGTTGCCGTTTGCCATTATGTACTTGGTGCAGCTTGTACCCACGCACTCGTAGAGCTTGCCGACGTAGACGGTGGTGGCGGTCGGCGTGATCTTCTTTACCCGCTGGCCCGAGGCGTCGTAGACGAAGCTGGTGGTGGTTGCGCCAAGGGTTACGGACGACGGCATGTTGTCGTAGTCGTAGGCGATGGTCCGCAGGCCGTCGGTGGTCATGTTGCCGTTGTTGTCGTAGGCGTAGCTCTTGCCGTCGGAGGTGGCGGTGACGGCGTGGGGCCGGGCGCTGCCGTTTGCGGGATAGGTGTAGATTACCCCTTCCTTGGCGGTCATGTTGCCGATCTCGTTATACCCATAGCTTAGCGTGCCGTAGGCGGTGCTGGCGGCCTGGGTGAGGCGGTTGAGGTGGTCGTAGCCGAAGGTCTGGTTTCTGCCGCTGTCGAGGTAGTCGGTGATGCCGAGGATGTTGCCGACGTTGTCGTAAGCGTAGCTGGTGTTCATGAGCCCCCGGGTACCGATGCCCGTGGTGATGCTGTAGAGTCGGTTGTTGGTGCTGAGATACTGGTAGGTGGTGGTGACGCCGTTGGCGTAGGTGATGGTGCTTGCCTGGCCGAGGGCGTTGTAGCCTGCGTAGGTGCCGTAGCTCCCTATCTGTGAGAGGTTGCCGCCGGTGTCGTAGCTGTAGGTGACGGTCTCGTTGTCGGGGTACTTGACGCTGGTGATGCGCGACAGGGCGTCGTAGGTGGTCTCGGTGGTGTAGGCTACGCTGTCGATGGTGCGGGTGCTTTTGGTGGCCCGGCCCATGGCGTCGTACCAGTACTTGCTGGTTCCGGATGCGTCGGTGAGGGTGGTGAGCCTGCCCTTGCCGTTGGTGGAGGTGGTTTCGTCGTAGGTGTAGACGGCGTCGGTACCGGCCCCGGCGGGGTAATCCTTAAGGGTTATGCGATTGAGCGCGTCGTAGGCAAAGGTGATGGTCTGGCCCTTGGCGTCGGTCTGGGTGGTGAGGTTGCCGTTGGCATCGTAGGCGTAGGTCCAGCTTCCCATGTCGGGGTCGTTCATGGAGGTCTTTCTGCCCAGGGTGTCGTAGTTGATGACGCTCTGGTTGCCCTTGGCGTCGGTGGTGCCTCTGAGGTTACCCATTACGTCGTACTGGTAATTGGTGGTGGCGTAGAGCGAGCCGCCGTTATACTCCTCCACCTTTACCAGCCTGCCGTAGACGTCTTTCTCTTCCACCTTCTGCTGACCGTTGGCGTTGATGATGGTGGTGCGGCCTTTGTCGTAGGCGGTGGTGGCATAGGTGGCGTCGGGATTGGTGGCCCGGGTTGCCCGGCCTACGGCGTCGTAGGTAAAGGTGGTCCAGCGGGCGGTCTCCTGCCCTTCGAAGTAGGGCAGCGACTTGGCGGTGACGAGGCCGCGCTGGTCAAAGGTATTCTGGCTTACGATTACCTTGCTGTCGGGGCCTTCTTTGCGGGTCTTGAAGGTGCGGCCGAGGCCGTCGAAGTAGCTCTCGCTCCAGATGACGTTTGATGTTCCGCTCTGCTCGGTGGCGTAGGTGGTTACCCTCTGGCTGCCGACGGTGCCGAAGTTATCGTAGGAGTAAGTCACGGTACCGTAGGTGGAGCCGGAATCCAGCGGGCCGGTGACCCTGGTTGCCCGGCCGAAGACGTCGTAGGTGTACGACGTGCTGTTGCCGTTGGCGTCGGTCTCGGTGAGGGGCTTGCCGTAGCGGTAATCATAGGTCTTGGTGGCCGAATGCCCCAGGGCATTGGTGATGGTTACAGGGTAGGTCTGGGCAACGGTGTCGTAGGCGATGGTGGTGGTATTGTTTTTGGCGTCCTTCACCGTTGCGCGGTTGCCGTAGCTGTCGTAGGTGTAGGTGGTCACCGGATTGGCGCCGCCGCTTAACCAGCGGGTCTCGGTGAGGAGGTTGCCTTTTACATCATAGGCAAACCAGCCTTCGGCCTTCTTTACCCCGCCGGAGTCGAGCACCCAGCTGTGGCTGGGTAGTGAGACGATCCAGTTGGCGGTGTCGTAGCTATACTCGGTGTTCTCGTCCCGCTCGTCGCCGGATACGGCCGCATCGCCGTAGTGGTACTTGCGGGTGAGGTTGCCGTAGCTGTCGTAGGTGAAGCCGGTGGTGAGGCGCTTGTAGGTCGTGCCGCCGTCGTAAACGTAGTCATCACGCTGGGAAAGATACGGGAAACTGACGCCGGTGTAGGGCGTGGTTGAGAGATAGCTGTTCACCGTGCGGCTGTAGGTGTTGCCCGATGAGTCCTTGACGATCTGGTCGTAGGGCAGCCCCTTGTATACTGCGTCCTGCTTGAACCAGGTCTCGGTGGTGGCGCCGTTGGGCGCGGTGGCCTTTACGTAACTGAAGCCGCGGAACTCGCGGTCGGTGGGGTCGTACTGGCCGCCGGAATAGGTGTAGTTGGTGGTGGAGGTGTTGCCGTTGCCGTCGTTGACAGCGATGGATTGCACGGTCTGGACGATGAAGGGGAGCAGGCCGTTGGTGTAGGACGATGAAGGCTTATAGGTGATGGTGGTGGTGGCGCCTTGGCCGTTGGTGAGGGTGGAGATTAAGTCTGTTACAGATGGTGTTGACAACCAGACATCATTCAACCATGCATTAGCGCAAGCCCTAAGTACATCAACCTTACCCTCACCATTGAAATCACCTAAATACGGAAGACAGGTTGTTTTAATATCACGATTGAACGACCAATTGAGCGAAAGATCAAACCCGTTGCCCGTTGAAAGAAACACATAGTTGTATGCAGGATTGTCATGTGCACGCAAAACATCCGTCTTTCCATCTCCGTTGAAGTCACCCAGGTACGGCACGCTGGACGCCCGAAGATTATAATTAAACGGCCAGCCTTCAATAAAGCGGCTGCCCGAGGACAAAAATACATAATTTGAAGCTGCATTGTCGCAAGCCCTGAGCACATCCGTCTTGCCGTCTCCGTTGAAATCACCCAAATGACCTTCACAGCCTGTTTTCATATTATAATTAAACGGCCAGTTGAGCGTGAGATCGAACCCGCTGCCCGTTGAAAGAAACACATAATTGTACGCAGGATTGTCATGCACCCTTAGAACATCAGTTTTCCCATCACCGTTAAAATCACCTAGATAAGGCACGCTGGCTGCCCGAAGATTATAGCCAAACGGCCAGCCTTCAACAAAGCTGCTGCCTGTGGACAAAAATACATAATTTGAAGCTGCATTGTCGCAAGCCCGCAGCACATCTGTCTTACCGTCTCCGTTGAAATCACCCAGGCGACCTTCACAGCCTGTTTTCAAATTATAATTAAACGGCCAGTTGAGCGTGAGATCAAACCCGCTGCCTGTCGAAAGAAACACATAGTTGTATGCCGGATTGTCATGGACCCTTAGAACATCAGTTTTCCCATCACCGTTAAAATCACCTAGATAAGGCACGCTGGACGCCCGAAGATTATAATTAAACGGCCAGCCGGGTGTAATGCCAGTGCCAGTTGAGAGGAATACATAGTTATCATTAGGATCATCACACGCTCTTAATACATCAGCTTTACCATCACCATTAAAATCCCCCACATATGGCGAGCAGACCGACCTGAGAATATAGGGAAACTTCCAACCAGTGTATGAACCATTGACAGCGGTGTGATTTGCAACGCTTGTCGCCGGCAAGGAAGAACCACTTGTTACCGTACCGCCTGCATCTATTGTTGCATCTTCACCGAAATGCTGCACACCAAGCAGGAGAGAAACATTTGATGTCCCGCTATTTACATATGACAACGTAGTGACGTGTACCCTGCTTCCACTCGCCACAATATCAATTGTCTTCAAGCGATAGGCAGTTTTGACGCTAGAGCCACTTCCATACATGGCTGGCGCATCAGTCCTCGCCTCTCGATAAAACTTCACATAATTCGTCGGGCTTACCCCACCATTCCCCGTGTAATCAATCCGGTCGAGGTATATCTCCCCCTGGTCCTTCCAGTAACTCACCGTCATGTAGTTGCCGTTGGTATCCACCACCTTGTCGAGGCTCCACTTGAACACGCCAAGCGCGCTGTCCTGCCGTGACGCAGCGGTCGTGCCGTAGTAGTACTTGGTGCCGTCTTTGGTGGTAACGACCCAGCCGCCGGTGGATGAATCGTAATAGTATTTCGAAAACGCCCCTTCGCTCTTCGCGCCGTAGTAGTTGCTGCCCCAATCCCCACGCGCCACAAGTTCAGACGAACCACCGCCCGAGGTAAAAACATAGTCGTTAGCGCTATAGCTGACCCCCCGCTTGGTGGACCGCTGAATGGCGCCCATGTCGAGGCTCCACCCCACCCCAAGCCAGCCGTTGGGGCTGTTGGAATTATAGGTAAGCGCGAGATTCGGCTGAATGCCTTTGCGCCCCGGAGGCACGTCGATGGGTATGCTGGTGGCCGCCGCGCCGGTGTTGGCGGAGGACTGGACGGAAGAGACGGTTACGGGTGCTACGTCGGCGAAAGCGGTCGATGCCAGAAGAACGAATGATGAGACAGTTACAAGCAGGGACTTCCGGAATGCTGAGCGTTGGAGCATAGCGGACCTCGCGGGGGGTTAGGTCAGGCTGAAGGCTGAAGGCCGAAGACTGAAGGCTAGAACCTGAAAGCACGCGGTTTTCCTTCAACCTTCAGTCTTCAGCCTATCCACCTGAAGTTATAAACAATCGTACCTCTGTTTGTGTGGTTGAGCTACCGGACCAAAGCGTTAAGCAAAGTTAACGGGCAGATTAAAGAATGGGGGCAATCGGAGTCAAGAACTTTTTTCGACAAATCTTCTCGTCCCCGCAAAAGGCCGCGACATCAGCGCAAACCGATATCCTATGACCCAGCAGTTAGACAAGAAGACTGGATTCCGGCTTTCGCCGGAATGACAGAACTCCCTTTGGGAGATATGAAACTATAACTTCTTGAGAAAGTGGATTCCGCCGTGATTACTGCGATGAGGGAGAGGTTTGCGTGGTCAGATTTCCGGTAGCCGTCGACTGACCCTGGCCGGTCGTTGTCCCGGCCGGCACGGGATTATACTCGAACACCCACTCGCTGTATTTCTTCTTGTTGGCAAACTGCTGAAATTCGTCGGGGAAGTGGTCCTGCTTGAAGGGCTCCTCCTCGCTGCGGCTGTGGATACCCCTTATGCGCTGGGCCCCGTCCATCACCACGACCCAGTCGTCCTCGCCCGTCATGGGGTCGCGATATATCTTCCGCAGATATTTTTTCGCGCTTGGTGAACGGGGATCGCTGAGGAGGTCTTCCAGGCGCGCAGGCAATGTCTTGTTGTTGGGTGGGCCGGCATCATGATAGCGCTTTATGGCATCCTTGAACGCCTTTCCGACATAGAGAAGCTCCTGCTCCTTCTCTATCTTCATGATCACGGTCCAGGTGGGCCTTACCGCGAGGAGGGATATCCCCATGATGAAGATGATGACGGCCAGCGCGACAAAGGTGAAGCCGCGATTGTCCAGGCAAAAATCTGAGGTATGAAATTTGAGATATGAAATCCAGGGCAGACGCCCCGGCCTACCATTCCCTGTAGGGTACGCCATTGAGACCGACCTTGTCCGAGCCGCTCTTGACATCGAACACCCCGGACGTTTCCGCCGCCGTATCGATGACCTCCTCCCACGTGCTTGCAGACGAGGTAAACGGGTCAATGGGAATGCTTCTGAGGTACTGTTTGGCCACAAGGTCCTGGAGAGTGGGGGGATAGGTGCCATTATCGGCGTAATACTGGTCGATGACGCTCCTTATGACGTAGAGGTCTTCCTTGAGGACCGCCTCGCGAGCCTTTATCGTCGCCGTCCTGAAACTGGGGACGGCCAGCGTCACCAGAATACCCACGATGGCGATGACGATCATCAGTTCGAGAAGCGTAAAACCGCGCTGGTTTTTATTTAATGGTGTCATATCAATATAGTTTCGTAAAAGACGTCACACCGGTGAAAACCGGTGTCCAGTAGCCTTGTGATACTCGGGAAGGCTGGATTCCGGCTTTCGCCGGAATGACAACCGATCGCGTCCAGAGCATTACCATGTATTGTACTGTGAGCCGTCCAGGGCCGTTTCCTCGCTGGTGGTGTAGATGTCATAGACATCCTCCCCCCCCCATGCCGTTGAGTCGGGGGCATCGGCGTACGACCGCATCCCCCACTCGGTCGTACCGGTTATGGGATCGGGCGGGATCCTTCTGAGAAACTTCTTCTTCAGATTCACCTGTCCCACAATGTCCACACCCTGCACCAGCGTATCGAGGTCCTTGGGATAGCCGGTGCCGCCCGAAATCTGGGAAATCTTCTTTTCATCGTAGAACTTCTTGTACTCGTCGATGGCGGTGCGCATCTCCCGCAAGGTGCGGCGCAGCTCTATCTCCTTGGTCCGCTTTACCGTGGCCTTGGCCACCGGCAGCGCAACGGCGGCCAGGATACTCAGCACCGCCACGACGACCACCAGTTCGATAAGCGTCAGCCCGCTGTTGCGGCTGATTCCGGTCCTCTCCATTTTCGGCCTACTTTACCGTCAGGCTGGCATTGACCACCTTGTGGTCGAGGTTACCCCGGTCTGCATTCTGCAGCTTGTTGACTTTCAGGTTTATCGTTGAATCGCCTGCCTTTTTCCCCTGAAACACCAGGAATGCCAGCGTCCCCGCACCGTTCACCCCTTTTTCCATTCCCACCCGGCTGAGGGAAATATCTACCTTTCCGGCCTTGCTGTTTACGGAAAAAAGGAAGGAGGTCGGCTTGCCGTCGCTCCTGAGAAATCCCCCTTCGGTAATATTCTGGAAAGAGGCGACCTCGGGGTCGTAGGTCACGGAGATATCCGCAAGGGCAAGGTTCTTCACGTCAGCCGCGGTGATCTCAACCCCTACCGAGGCCCCGGCAGTCATCTGGATACTGTTCGGCTTGACCCCTATGCTCGCCAGGGAGAGCGACAGCGGGGTCGCTGCCTCTGCCGTTGGCAACGGTGCAGTCACGGGAACTGCCGGTACCTGAGGAGCGGGCACAGGCGCGGGAGCTGGTACGGGTACCGATTGAGGAGCAGGAGCAGGCGCCACCAGTTGGGGTTGGGGGGCGGGAGCTGCCGCCTTTGCTACAGGCTGAACTTCCTCAACTGCCGGCGGGGCCGGTTCCGGTTCCTCGACGGCAGAGGTCGGCTGAGACGGCGGCTCCGGGGCCTTTACAGGCTCGGGAGCAGCAGGCGCGGCTGGAGCGGGTGCGGGAGCTGGAGCGGGCGCCGGTGCAGGAACAGGCTCGGGACGAACAGGGGCCAGCGGTGCAGGAGCCGGGGCCGGTTGCGTAACCGGGGCGGCAGGCGCCGGAGCTGCCTGGGGCTTCACGGCCGGAGCGGGAAGAAGCGTGGGAGCGGGCATCGGCGTCGGAGGAGCCTGTGCCGGGGTCTTGCCGGGCATCTTGACCGTCGGCGCGCCAGCCGGTGCATCATCGGGAATCTCGACCTCGTCGTCAAAGTAGAAGACCGGCTCGGTATCGTAGGAGTCGTCGGTCCCCGACCAGAACGACTGGACGTCGACACTGGGCAGCTCCATCCTCCTCACCAGATGCGGAGTGATCGACATGAGGATATCGGTCTTGACCGTCTCATCATCCCGTGCCGCGAACATCCGCCCGACCACCGGTGCATCGGCAAGGCCGGGGATGCGGTTCCCCGTCTTTCTCTCGTCATCCTGTATAAGGCCGCCAATGATGGTGGTCTCTCCATCCCGGAGCTGTACCACCGTGTCGGCACTGCGGGTACCGAAGATATACTGCTTGGAACCGCCGCCGAACTCCACAAGGTTCCCCAGGGTGCTCACCTCGAGGCCCAGCTTCATGGTGATCTCGTTGTTGAGATGGACATCGGGCTCCACATTGAGCTTGATACCAACGTCCTTGTATTCAAAGTTCGACGAGGTCGTCCCCGACGAGGTGCCTGCGGAGGTTGTGGTCGTCGAGACCTGGATCGGCACCCTCTGGCCTATGAGTATCTTGGCGGGCTTCTTGTGGATGACCCGCAGCTTGGGATTGGCCAGGGTCTTGGCGTTGGAATTAGTCTTGAGCAGGTCGATGGTAAGGCTGGGCAGAACAAAGAGGAACGACTCAGGTCCAAGATTTTTCAGGGTAAACAGGTCGATGCCTGTAGTCCCTATGGTCCCCACCGAATCCTTGATCCAGGTTGCCGCCGCAGGAGTCGTGGAACCCAGCTTTATGCCCGACTTGTAGGTGTCGGTGCGGCCGACTTCCAGTATTTCCACGTCGAGCATGATCTCCGCATCGGCGCGGTCGTTGGCCTCGATGATCTTCTCCGCCAGCTTCAGCTTCTCCGGGGAGTCCCGCAGGATGATCGTATTGCTCTTGGCATTGATCAGTATCTTCTTGGTCTCCAGCATGGTCCTGAGGATATTGACCATATCCTTCGCCTCGATATTGTTGAGGTAGAAGGTGCGGATCTGAAGGTCCTGATACTGGTCTATCTTGGCCCGGTTCTTCGGGATGATGATGATGGTATCCCGCGTCACCCGCTTCATAATAAGCTTGTTGGTCGAAAGGAGGAGCCGGAGGGCCTGCTTGAAGGTGATGTCCTTGGCAAAGACCGTTACCTGTTGCGACCGCACCTCTTCATCGAAGAGGACGTTGATGCTGGCCATCTTGGCCAGCAGTTCGAAGGCGTCCCTAACATTGGTATTCTTGAAGTTGAGGGTAATGGGCTTGTCCGATGCCAGGGTCAGCGGATCTTCGGACTTCTCTTTCGAAAGAACATCCTCTATCTGCCCGATCAGCTTCCCGGGTTCCTGGTAGTCAGGATCAAGTTCCGAGGCCTTCTTCAGCTCCCTCATCGCGTCCTTGAGCCTGCCGCCGTCGGCGAGGGACCTTCCCGTTGCATAGCGCTCCCTGGCCTCCTTCTTCGCCAGGGCCTCCCTCATGGCAGTCTGCATCCCTTCATGGGCCGGAGAGACCATCAGCCCCTTCTTCAGTTCTTCGATCGCCTCTTCAAACCGGCCCTGACGAAGGGCTTCCGCCCCCTGCCTCAGATGAAGGTTGGTGGCCTCGATGGTTGCGCGCTCGTATCCCGCCCGGTAAGTCTTGTTCGATGGGTCTCGCTGGTAGGCATCCTTGTATTCCGCCCACGCCAGGTCCCACTGCTGGTTCTGAAGGTAGGTCTCTCCCCGTTCGACGACCCGGGAGGTACCGCATCCGGCCAATGCCGCCAGCATCGCCAGCAATACTCCCACCCGCTTAAAAGCGCCCATTACGCCTCCTCACCATGATTTCGCAATCTTCTCAATGCCATCGTTACAGGATAAGGATTTTCCTACTTCCCTGTCAATTCGATCCTTTTTTCCACCCCGGTTGCCGGGTCCGCCAGGATCAGGTAATCCTTGCCCATAAGCTTGATATTGTAAAGCCCTTTTACCTTCTCCGTCTCTCCCACCACGAGCAGTTCGTCGCCCCGGCCCAGAAACAGGCTCCTGCCGTCGCCCTTTCGCACAAACCCGAGGAAGCGAAAACGCTCCAGTTCCTGCACCGACCGCTCGGCGGCCAGCTGCTCCGGCGTCTTCGGCGGAGGAGGCGGCGGAAGCTGTACCGCCGGCTGTTCGGACGGAGCGGGGGGCTTTACTTCATCGGCCCCTTTTGCCCCCGCCTTTTCGCCTTTCGACCCACCCGATCGGGAAATGGAAGCAAAGATATTGACGACCCCATCCGCCAATTCCTCCCGGGCCACCCGCAAAAGATCGATCCTCACCGTATAATCCTTGAGGTCTGCGGCAGCCCGCCTCCCTTCCGCCGGAGCCCTCAAAACGCCCGCAGGCATATCAGGGGAATAGAAGCGGTAGGCAGCCAGCCCCAACAGCATTACCAGAAGTGCGCTAAAGAGCAGCTGTTTTCCTCTCACCTTCTGCCTCTCGTTCTTTCCTGTTGTTCGGCAGGCATCGGCACCGTAAACTCCGGCATGATCGCGGGCCTGATATAGGTCGTCATGGTCAATTGAAGCTGGGTGCCTCCACCGCCGTCGCTGCCCGACGCGGAAATCCCGATATTCTCGAGCATGATCAGCCTGTCGGACAACTCCATGTCCTGGATAAAACCGCGGATATCGGGATAATTCCCCGTCACCGGCAAGGTAATGAAGAGACTGGTCATTACCTCCCCCTTCTCCTTTTTAGGCTCGTACTTTACCGTAGGAATCCTCAGGTCGTACTCCTTCGCAAGGGCGTGGAAGCTGCCTATGAACGCCGGCAGATCATCCTTCTCGGGCAACCGCTCCCACAATTCGGCAAGCGCCGCCTTGCTCTCCACCACCGTTTTTGCCAGTGCCGCCTGATTTCTGAGGTCCACCAGACGCTGCCGCTCACGGCTATAGTCGTCTTCCTTGTTGTGGACCATGCTCTGCATCGGATAGACCAGCGCGAGGTAAAACAACAGGTTCACCACGGCGAGGGCGATGGTCGCCATCACAAGCTTGCGCTCTTTTTGGAGAAAAAATTTCATTCGCCGCCCTCCTCGCCGCCGGGGAGGTACTGCATACGGATATCGAAGGCAATCAGCTCGCGTCCGCTTTTGTCGTCTCTTAAGGACTGGTTCAGGAGAAACACCTCCCGGAAATGCACCGAATCCTCAAGGTTGATAATGAGCCCTGTCAAGGCCTCCAGCGACCGCGCCGTGCCGGACAGCATGACGACCTCTTCCTCCTCCTTACCCTCGATGGTCTTGAAATCCGGCGCAATCTTCGTCACGGATATGCCCTTGGGCACGGCCTTCTCGATCCGGCCCAGCAGGCTGGTCCATGAAAAACTCTTTCTGAGAATGAGCGAATTGGCAAAAGCCACCTCCCCCTTGAAACGGGCGAGGAATGCTCGGTCCGGCCCCGCCTTCACCTCCTGCTCATACTGCCGTATCTGGTTTTCGAGAAGGGCTTCCTGCTTGCTCGCCTCGCCCGCCCTGTCCCGATAGGTGAAGTACATGACGATATTGGCGAGAAAGATCAGGACAAGAACCACCAACACCACGGAGAGCGCCGTACCTGCCCTCCTTGTCTGCTGTTCCCGTTCTCTCAGAAAATTGGTCTGAAATCTCATCCGGGCTCCCCTGCCTATCCCCTGTTCCCCAGCGCCGCCCCTGTCGCCGCGCAGTATTCACCGGACCGGTCTTCCGAAACGCCAGCCTCCCGCTCCACGCACTTTTCCGCATCCAGCGAGATCAGGCGGACTCCGGGTTCATTTCGCAGCCACCCGCACCAGTCCATCCTCTTTTCATGGCCGGCAATACAATACGCCGCAATCGGCTTTTCATTCTTCCGCTGCTCATTGTAATAGTGCAGCGACGACTGCAATGTTGCCATTACGGCATCGGCAGCCCCTTCCGTCCCCGCCCCCGTCTCCTTGGAACGGAAAAAGACAAGGATATCACCATCGAAGACCATGAGGCTGGCCCGCTTTTCCTCACACTGAACAAGCGCCCTGGTTTCACTGCCGGGGACATGCCGCCGCATCTCGTCGTGGAAGAAATTGGCGCCCTGAAACGACGCGATATCCACCGTCATCGGCTCCAGCGAGGCCTCCTGGCACAGAGAGACATACTGCTCAAGCACATCACGTCTCATGATCGACGCCAATACGGGAATCTCCCCTTTGGCCTTCTCGCCGCCCATGATCTGATAGACGACGCGGGCCTCCTCGGGTTCAAAGGGCAGGAGGTTGTCCCGCTTGAGCCGCCAGACGATAATATCCCGCAGCTCACTCTCCTTGCGCGGGAGGGTCTCAAAGGCCATAAGATGCACCCTGGCCGCGGCATCGGGAAGGGCAAGAGCTACCCTGTCCTGTCCGGCACCGAGATTGGTGCAAAGACGCGCCAGGTGCTCCCGGAAAAGAGCGCCGTCGGCTACGTTCGGTCGGCTGAAGGTCCCGGTAACCAGGCCGGACGGCAGGTCCACGAAGGCCCTGGCCGCCACCACCCGTTGCCGCCCCTTTGCAGCCAACCGTACCCCCCTGAGGGAGGTGGCAGTAACTTCAATGCCCACCGATGGCGCCGTCGAAGAAAAAAAGATCATAGCGAAACCCGTTATCTCCCGTATGGCAACATTATCGACTATTCAACGAAGGTGACCCTGTTGATTTCCTTGATGGTAGTAATCCCCGCCAGCACCTTTCTCACTGCCGAAGCCCTCAGAGACGTCATCCCCTCTTCCACGGCAATGCGACGGATCTCCGACGACGGCCGCTTGTCGAGGATCAGTTCGCGGATGCGGTCGGAAAGGTCGAGAAATTCGGTAATGGCCTGCCGCCCCTTGTACCCCGTCCAGTTGCACTCGACACACCCCTTGCCCTCATAGAAAGGATGGTCCCGGTAGTTGTTGTAGTCCAGGCCGGCATCGACAAAAACCTGTTCGGGATGTTCCACCGTCGTCTTGCAGTTGAGGCAGATCGAACGCACCAGACGCTGGGCCAGGATGCAGTTAAGGCACGAGACAAAATTGTACGGCTCGATCCCCATGTTGGTGAAGCGGCCGATGACGTCAAAGGCATTGTTGGCATGCACCGTGGTAAAGACGAGGTGACCGGTAAGGGCCGACTGGACGGCTATCTGGGCCGTTTCGGGGTCGCGGATTTCTCCCACCATGATCTTGTCGGGGTCGTGGCGGAGGATGGAGCGCAGTCCCCTCGCAAAGGTAAGCCCCTTCTTCTCGTTGACCGGTATCTGCAGAATGCCCCGCAACTGGTATTCCACCGGGTCTTCGATGGTGATGATCTTGTCCTCGTCCGTATATATCTCCGAGATGGCGGCGTAGAGCGTCGTGGTCTTGCCGCTTCCCGTAGGGCCGGTCACCAACACCATGCCGTAGGGCTCAAGGATGCTCTTCCTGAACTTGCGCAGGTCCTCCTCGTCGAAGCCGAGCGGCTCCAGTTTGAGCTGCGCGAACTCGGTCATCAGGTATTCCTTGTCGAGGATACGGATGACCACGTCCTCGCCGAAGACGCTGGGCAGTATGGAGACACGGCAGTCGATCCCCTTGTTCTTGAGCCGGACCTTGAAGCGGCCGTCCTGCGGGATCCGCGTCTCGGCGATATCGAGTTCGGACATGACCTTGATGCGGGAGACGATGGTGCGGTGGTGCTGGGAGTCGATGGGGTCCATGGCATTGTAGAGGACGCCGTCGATACGGTATTTAACGATTACCCCCTTGTCGGTCGCCTCTATATGAATATCGCTGGCCCGCTTCTGGATCGCGTTGAGGACGATGGTGTCCACCAGCTTGATGATGGGGCTGGTACCCTTGATCAGATCCTCAGCGAGGACCGTTTCCTCGTCCTCGGCGGCTGCGCCGATGACGAAGTCCTCCGACACCTCCTTGAGGATCGCCTGGGTCCCCTCGCTTCGCTTCAGCGTCTCGCCGATCTCCCGCGCCGTGGAGACCACGAAATCGACCGGCATCTCCAGCAGGACCTCCAGCTCGTCCATCCTGAAGAGGTCGCCCGGGTCGGCGATGGCCACGATAAGCCGTCCGTCTTTCTCCTCGCAGGGGACGAACTGGTAGCGGTACATGATATCCACCGGTATCGACTCGAAGAAGACCGGCGATATCCGGAAACCGGTCAGGTCGAGGTAACGCATCCCCCGCTGGGCCGCCAGTGCCTGGGCCAGCTGGACATCGGTCACCACCCCTTTTTCAAGCAGGAGCGTCCCAAGCTTCTTGCCCGCTTCCTCAGCGAGGGGGAGCAGCCCTCTCATCTGGTCGGCATCGATGAAGCCCATCTCTTCCAGGATTTCAGCAAGCTTTTTCTTCATCATCTGCTTCCGTCGATTAACGTACTGTCCCCGCCAGATTAAATATCGGCAGATACATTACAACCACAATCCCCCCTATGACGATTCCCATGAAAAGGAGGAGCACCGGTTCGATCAGGGAAGTAAGCGTCGAGAGCTTCGTCTCGATCTCATCCTCGTAAAAATCGGAGATCTCGCCCAGCATGTCCTCGAGCGCTCCCGATGATTCGCCGACTTCGATCATCCGTACCGTCATCTCGGGGACTACACCGGTCTTCTCCAGCGCCGCGGAGATACTCCCCCCTTCCCGCACCCGGGAGACCGCCTCGATCAATTTTGCGGAAAGCGCCCGGTTGGGGATCGAAGCCGATGCCATATCGAGGGCGCCTACCGGCGGCACACCGCCCCCCAGCAGCGAGCCAAGGGTACGGGTAAACTGGGAGACGGCATAAAGCTCCAGCACCGACCCGAGAAAAGGTACCCGCAACTTCGCCGAATCGAAGAACAGGCGTCCCTTATCGGTCCTGTACCAGAGTACTGCCGCAACTACCAAGGATATCAGCGCCAGTATGATCGGCAGGGCAAAAGCCTTTCCTGCCTGAGTGGTCGTGATAAGGATCTTCGTTGCCAGCGGCAGGTCGCCTTTGAAATCGGCGTAGATGCCGGAGAAGGTCGGCACCAGATACAGAAGAAGGAAGGCAAGGAGCGCACCCAGTATCAAAAGCAGAAAGACCGGGTAGGTCATGGCGCTCAACACCTTGCGGCGCAGGGCGATCAACCTTTTCAGATAGCGCACGTAGCGCCCCAGGACCACTACCAGGTCGCCGCTCTTCTCTCCCGACCTGACGGTTGCCACATAAAGATCGGGGAATATCGAGGGGTGGCGCGAGGCCGCATCGGAGAGGGCAAGCCCGGCCCTGATCTCTTTTTTCATCTCGTCGAGGACCGCCTTGAAATGCTTGTTGGCAACCCTGCGCGAAACCACGTCAAGGGCATTGACGATAGGCATCCCCGCCCTTACAAGGGTGATGAACTCCTGGTTGTAGACCAGAAATTCCTTGGAGCTTACCCCTTTCTTTAAAAGCAGTTCGTCGAGGTGCAGGGGGAGACCGCCCTTTTCACGAAAGCTCAGGACAAGAAACCCCTTGTCTTCAAGGCTCATCCGGAGGGAGTCGGCATCGATCGCCTCTATGACCTGCTCCTCAATCCTCCCGTCAGGACGCCCAAGCTTGCAGAAATAACGAGGCATTCACCCTCCGCAACACCCGATAAATAAAAGAAATATCGCACAACAGCAGGGCAAAATCAACTGCTGCCGCCAATGTCAATCTATCGAACTAACCCCAAGACTGTTTGCAATACCATAGGCATGGGTAAGGGCCTCCTGAGCCTCGTCTTCCCGTCCCATCTTTCTTAAGGCACGCCCCAGATTTTTGTACAGGCTCAGCTTCAGGTATGCGCGCTCCTTGTCCGGCATTTGTGTTCTGTCGGCCTCGGTGATTGCCGCCCTGAATATGGCGGCCGCCTCCTCATTCCGTCCTTCCTCGACAAGAAACAGCCCCTTTGTCTGCATGAAAAACGGCTTCTTCAGCGTAGCCATCTCAATGGCCCTGTCAATGGAAGCCTGGGCTGCGCCATAATCCTCTCTGAGCTTTACCGACAGCCATCCCTGATAATAAAGCATCTCCTGTTGACGGGGGTTGAGCTCCAGGGCCCTCCGGCAATAGGTCTCCGCCTCTTCGTACCTCGTAGTGTTGCTGGCGTTTCTTACCAGCGCAACCAATACTTTTTCATTATCCGGCTCCAGAGACAGGGCCGTCTTGTACTCTTCATAAGCCTTGTCGGAAAGGCCGTGCCGGTCATACGCCTCCGCCATCTCCAACCTGTCCTGAAAAGACAATTTCTGGTTTTTTGATGCCTGTATCGGGGCCGGGTCCACGGAGGGTTGATCAGGGGCGTCAAGGGCGGCGCATGCCGCGAAAAACGGGAGGGAAAGCAGAAGCAGGTTTCCTAGATATTTCAATGGATCACCTTCCTTGGCAACCTCGGGAAGGAGAGGAAGGTCGATGGAGGCGAAGCAACGCGGGCTACACCTCCATTATTTCCTTTTCCTTGTGAGAAAACACCTCGTCGATACGCCGGACATGGTCGTCGGTAAGCTTCTGGATCTCGTCAAGGACTCGACGACAGTCATCCTCCGTAATCGTCTTTTCCTTTTCAAGTTTTTTGATGTCTTCGTTCCTGTCGCGCCGGATGTTTCTGACGGCGACCTTTGACTCTTCGGCCATTTTCTTGGCCAACTTTACCAGTTCCTTACGCCGTTCCTCGGTAAGGGAAGGGATGACGATCCTGATGAGTTTGCCGTCGTTGGATGGGGTAAGACCGAGGCCCGACTTGAGGATCGCCTTTTCGATATCGGGGATGATCCGCGATTCCCACGGCTGGATCGCGAGGGTCCGGCTGTCGGGCGTGGTAAGGGTAGCCACCTGGGGGAGAGGGGTCAGCACATCGTAATAATCGACCTGAATGCCGTCGAGCAGTGCCGTAGACGCCCTCCCTGTCCGCAATGTGGCAAACTCCCTGCGCAGGGCATCGATTGCCCCGTCCATCTGTGTCGTGGCTTTAGCCTTCACCTCAGCGGTGGTCATCGTTTTCCTCCTACCAGCGTTCCTATTCTCTCGCCCTCCACAATACGCTTGAAATTACCGTTTTCCTTCAAGCTGTAAACGATTATGGGGAGCTTGTTGTCCATGCAGAGCGATATGGCGGTGGCATCCATCACCTTGAGCCCCTTGGCCAGCACCTCCATATAGTCGACGCTGTCGTAGCGGACTGCCTGGGGGTTGGTTACCGGGTCGGCGTCGTACACGCCATCGACCTTGGTCCCCTTCAGGATTACCTGGGCCCCGATCTCCATGGCCCTCAGGGCTGCGGCAGTATCGGTGGTGAAGTAAGGGTTGCCGGTGCCCGCAGCAAAGATGACGACCCGTTTCTTTTCGAGATGACGGACCGCCCTGCGCCGGATATACGGCTCGGCCAGCTCTCTCATCTCGATGGCCGACTGCACCCGGGTAAACACCTGCCGCTGCTCCAGGGCATTCTGGAGGGCCAGTGCATTGAGCACGGTGGCGAGCATCCCCATGTAGTCGGCGGACGCCCGCTCCATCCCCTTGGCGCTCCCGGCGATCCCGCGGAAGATGTTGCCGCCGCCGATGACGACGGCTATTTCGATCCCGAGGGACTGGACTTCCCTGATCTCATCGGCCAGGCTTCCCACGATCTCGGGATCGATGCCATACCCCATGTCCCCCATCAATGCCTCGCCCGAAAGCTTCAGCAGTACCCTTTTATATGCCGGCGCCATATAGACCTCTCCCAGTAAGTTCAATCAAATGTCAGATACGGCTACAAGGGGGACCCAACCGAAAATCAGGCAAGTTGTGCCTGAACCTCGGCCGCGAAATCGGTCTCCTTCTTCTGAATCCCTTCGCCGACCTCGAACCTGGTGAAGCCGGTCACGGCAAGACCAGCGTCAACGGACTTGAGGTAGGCTGCCACTGTCTGCTTGCCGGCAGGATCCTTGATGTAGACCTGCTCCACAAGGCACGACTCGGCATAGAACTTCTGAATGCGGCCTTCCACCATCTTCTCGATGATATTCGCCGGCTTGCCCGATTCGGCCGCCTGCGCCGAGAAGATCTCCTTCTCGCGGATCAGTACATCCTGCGCTATATCCTCGCGGACAACCGCCAGCGGACGGGCTGCTGCCACCTGCATCGCCACATCCTTCAGCGCATTCCTTGCCGCATCGGTAGCAGGTCCCTTGCCGGAAACCAGCACGCCGATCTTGCCGCCACCGTGGATATACGCGGCGAGGACATCACCGGTCGCCCGCTCGAAACGGCGCACCTGGATGTTTTCTCCCATCTTGGCCACCGCCTCTTTTACGATGTCGCCCACTGTCTTGCCGTCACCGGCAGCGGTATTCAGCAGGGCATCAACAGAGGCAGCCTTGCTCTCCAGGGCCTTCTTTGCCAGTGTCTCGGCGATCTGCCTGTACTCGTCGGTCTTGGCGACGAAGTCGGTCTCGCAGTTGAGCTCGAGGACCACGCCTTCCGTGCCCGCATCGCTCAGTACCACTGCCGCCACGCCTTCAGCGGCTACCCGGTCCGCCTTCTTGGCGGCCGCCGCCAACCCTTTCTGGCGGAGAAAATCGATAGCCTTTTCCAGGTCGCCATTGGTCTCGGCAAGCGCCTTCTTGCAATCCATCATGCCTGCCCCGGTCTTGTCCCGAAGCTCTTTTACCACTGCAGCTGAAACTGACATCTACCGTACCTCCAAAAAAAAGAGGAACCCTGACGATCTTCATGACAGGGTCCCTCTCCAGGTTAATATCTATCGTGATTTAAAACCCGAAGAGCGGGTCTTCCGGAATATGCTTGTAAACCGTAAGGCTTAGGCCTCTACGTTTTCTTCTTCAGCCTCGCCCGCGGGCTCTTCCGCCGATGCAATCAGCTCGGCCGCGATATCGGCAGTGGTTGTCGAGGGCTTCGCCGTGCCGGCCTTGGCCTGACCCTCGGCAACGCTGTCGGCAATGCGAGAGGTAAGGAGCTTGATAGCCCGGATGGCGTCATCGTTACCGGGGATTACATAGTCGATGCAGTCGGGGTCACAGTTGGTATCGACCACGGCCACCACCGGAATTCCCAGCGTGTTGGCTTCGGCCACGGCAATCTTTTCCTTGCGCGGATCGACGACAAAGATGGCGCCGGGAAGGGCCGACATGTTCTTGATGCCGTTGAGATTTCTCTCCAGCACTTCCATTTCCTTGTTGATCTTCGCGACTTCCTTCTTGGTAAGCACGCTGAAGGTCCCGTCATCGCGCATCTTTTCGTAGTTTTTCAGCTTGTTGATGCTCTTCTTGATGGTGCTGAAGTTGGTGAGCATGCCGCCCAGCCAGCGGGCATTGACGTAGTACATGTTGCACCGCTTCGCCTCCTCGGCGATGGTGTCCTGGGCCTGCTTCTTGGTGCCAACGAACAGCACCGGCTTGCCCTGCGCCGCGACGTCGGCCACAAACTCGCTGGCCTCCTTGAACTTCCGGAGGGTCTTCTTCAGGTCAACGATGTAGATTCCGTTGCGCTCCCCGAAGATATACTTCTTCATCTTGGGGTTCCACCTCTTGGCCTGGTGACCGAAATGGACACCCGCCTCGAGAAGTTCATTCATCTTGATTGCTGCCATACTGCGTTACCTCCCTTTTACGGTTTTTGCCTCCATCTCCTTCATCTCCCGGCGAAACCCGCCTCTGACGGGCACCTGCGCCGGAATCCGGAGATGTGTGTGATGTATTTCCGCCCCATGCGGAAAAAGCAGCGGGGACAATACCACAATGGGGAAATAATTTCAAGGGGTTTGATGGGTCAGAGGACACGCTGAAGGTAAGGGACAAAAGGGACGCAAAGGCCGAAAGGGACAAGGGACTTGGTTCCTTGCGTCGCTTAGGTCCCTTACGCCCCTGGCCCTTGCTATTGAGCCAGCTGTTCCGCCTCTGCCACCATTTTAGCGATGATATCCACCCCTCCCTGCCAAAAACCGGGGTCGAGGATATTCACGCCAATGCTGTTCAGGAGCCTGTCGGGGGAGTCGCGGCCGCCCGACTCCAGTAGTGCGAGATAGCGGGGGACAAAGGGGGCCCCTTCTTCGAGGTAGCGCCGATAGAGGGCCATTACCAGCAGTTCGCCGAAGGCATAGGCGTAGCAGTAGAACGGGGCGTGGATAAAGTGGGATATGTAGAGCCACCAGCAGGAGTAGTCGTCGGTAAGCGCCACCGAATCGCCGAACATGGCCCGGTTGGCCTCCAGCCAGAGCCCGTTGATCCGGTCCGGCGGCAGTTCCCCTTCTTCCCGTCGCGCCCTGTGCAGGGCTTCTTCGAAGGTAGTGAGGGCGACCTGTCGAAACACCGTGGCGATGGTGTCCTCGATCTTTCCGCAGAGAAGGGCCAGCCGCGCCTTTGGATCGGTCTCCCGTTCCTTGAGTGAATGGAAGACCAGCATCTCGCCGAAGACCGACGCCATCTCGGCGGTGGTCAGCGGCGTCTGGCTGTGAAAATACCCCTGTTTTGCCGCCAGGCACTGGTGAACACCGTGCCCCAGTTCGTGGGCCAGGGTCATGACGTCGCGCTGCCGGCCGGTGTAATTGACAAGGATATAGGGATGCACCGACGGGACAACCGGATGGGAAAATGCGCCACCGCGCTTTCCCGGCCGAAGGGCGGCATCGATCCAGCGCTTGTCGAAGAACTGTTTCGCTGTCGCCGCCATGTCGGGCGAGAAACGGGAGAACGACGAAAGGACCGTCTCCCGCGCCTCCTCGAAACCGAAGGCTTTCGTGTCGGCTGCTACCGGCGCATAGCGATCATAGTCGTAGACGCGATCGAGGCCGAGAATACGTCGCTTGAGGGCGTAATAACGGGCAACCAGCGTGTAGTTGCTCCGGCAGCAGTCCAGAAGCACCCGCACGGTCCCTCCGTCTATCTCGTTGGCCATGTGCCGGGAACTCATCGGATCGGGGAATGAACGCAACCTGTCGTCGCTGGCATGGTCCTGGACCAGGACGTTGAAGATATAGCTCAGTACCCGGCTGTTTTCCTTGAGGCCCGCGGTTATCGCCTTGGCCGCCGATGCGCGCATCTCCCTGTCGGCGTCGTAAAGGAGGGAAAGGGCCTCTTCCATGCTCGTCTTACGACTCTCTCCCCCCGTTTCAAGGGAAAGGCTTATCCCGCTAAGCTGTTCCTCAAAGAGACGCACGAAGGCATTCTTGCCGGTATCCGCCTTGTCGCCGAGAATGGTCTCTTCGCCCTCCGACAGCCGATGCGGCCTGTAGCGCCGTTCATTTTCGAGATAATGGCGATAGCGGTCGAGAAGCGGATCCTTGATAAGCAGAGACGCCCTGTCATCGGCAAGGTTTATCCATTCCAATTCGAAGAAGATAAGATGCCGGTTGATGGCGGTGCATCGCTCCTGCACCTTCTGCATGAAGGCGCCGTGCCGCGGGTTCGATGTGTCCCCGGCAAAGAGGAGGTAGGCATAGGAGAGGAGCCTGTCTTTCAGTTCGTGGATAAATTCGAGTTCGCCGAGGGCCTCATGAAGGGTATCGGGGGCGATGGATGCATCGGTAATCCGGCCGCGAAAGGCCTTTTCAAACCCTTCGGCACGCCGCAGCGCCTCGGCAAGATCGGTCTCTATCGCCGGGTCGTCCAGTGACCGGTAGAGATCATCGAGGTTCCATTCGGGGAGGGTTGCTCTCAGTTGCGGCATATTTCCCTTTCAACCATCCATAGGGGACCTGTAAACCTGCTCACTCTAACGAACCAGCCCACCCTTTTTACACACCTCTTCAAAGACCGGCCGCTGCTCGGGATACCGGTTGAGCATGGTCAGCGCCTCATCGTAGGCCACCCAGCGCGACTCGAGGTGCCGGTCTTCAGAGTTGCCGATGGTAACGGTCTCGGCCATGTCAGCCTCGACCAGGTAGGCCGCCAGCATCACATGGATCGGCTCGCCGTGGCGCTCTGCGTCGTACTCTCGGGTAGTCCGCGTCTCCTCCAGTACCTTCACCCTGAGCAGCCCGGTTTCCTCAGCTATCTCGCGGATGAGCGCCTGGACTTCGCTTTCTCCGTCGTCCATCCCGCCGTTAGGGCACTGCCAGTACCCTTTTCGGGCCAAAAGAAGAAGAAACCGGGGCTCCCCGGAAAGGGTTGATGATACAATGCCTCGAACATTGCGCCTCAATCGCATCCGCCCCTCTTTTCAATTCAGTGCTCTTACAGCGACAGTATACCAGACAAAAAAACCCGGGACCGCACTATTTTTAGCGGTACCCGGGCTTCTCGATCAAACAATCGATTAGAGAGAGAGGTGTTGCTGGGCGGCCCCCAGCAGCGGGTCGTCGATGATCCTCTCCCCATGAGAGAGACAGACCTTGTTCTTTCCTGTCCGCTTCGCCCGGTACAACGCCTGGTCCGCCCGTCCTATCAGCTCGAACTGGTCCCGCATGTTATCCTCGATTTCCGAAATACCGATGCTGACGGTAACCTTTCTGCAGCTCCCCTGACCCGAGAAGCAGTGTTCCGCTACCTTCTTCCTGAGCGTCTCGGCCAGGAATACCCCTCGCTCGGCGTCGGTCTCGGGCATGACCACCACAAACTCTTCGCCTCCGTAGCGGGCGACCAGGTCGGATTTTCGCGTATTCTTTTTGAGGAGCTGGGCAAGCTCGATAAGGATGATGTCCCCCTGCTGATGACCGTAAGTGTCATTGATCGACTTGAAGTTGTCCACGTCCAGGAGAAGAAGGGAGAGCCGCCCGTTGTACCGCTTTATCCTGTCGAAATCGCGGGCAAGCATCTCCTGGAAATAGCGGTTGTTGAATATCTTGGTGAGCCCGTCGGTAACGGAGAGCATCTTGTTTTCTTCGTAGAGGGAGAAGAGCTTGGCGACCATGGCAAACTCGGCCGCCATCATGCGCAGCAGGTTCTTGACGTTGCTGGAAAACTGCGTCTTCTTCGAACTGAATACCGCAATGCTGCCGAGAAATTCGTCGTTGATCATCAGCGGTATAAGCTGACGATAGGTGATGGCGGCCTTGCGGCTGCTCTCACTGCTTTCCCTTTCGAAGGATTCTATCTCCCGGCCTTCTACGCGGGGGCCTATGCCGGCGCCGCTGAGCATGATCTCCCTTATCTGCTGGATATCCTCTTCACTGAGGGCCTTCTTCTCGTCAATCACGAGAAACGGCTTGCTTCCCGAGCAGAGGATAAGGGCCGCAGCATCGTAGGAAGTAAAGCTCCCCAAAAGCGAAAAAAACTCCTCGATGAGCCTCTCACGGTTGATAACGAGCGATGCCAGCTTGCGGGTATCACTGGCCAGGTTCGACTCCGTCAGAAGGCGGTCAAGGAGGTTTTTCTCCCTTTCGATCTCGTCCTTCTGTTTGGCAAGAAGCGAATTGGCTTCCTTGAGCTCCTCCGATAAATTGATGATGTTGATAAAAAGCTTTCTGTTCTCAAGGGCGTTTCTGGCCGACTGGACCACGGTTTCCGGAAGGATCGGCTTGGTAAGATAGTCGTATGCCCCCCCCTTGAGACAGCGGACCGCCGATTCAAGGTTGGGTGAGGAGGCAGTAACAATGATCGCCGCATTGGGGTTGAAAGTACGGAATTTTTCGTAGAAACCAAGGATATTTTCGTTGCCGTCGAGATCAACGACGAGCAGGTCGTACTCATGCCCTTCCACCGGATAGGCATTTGAGGCGAGGGAGGCAACCTGCAAGATGTCGGCAGACAAGCCTTCGGCGGAAAGACTTTCCGCAATCGCGGATGCCAGTTCTTCGTCCTGTTCGAGAATAAGAATCTTCTCCGTTTCGGACATCCTCTCTCCTTATGCGCGCCGGTCGACCAGCCTGGTTCCGGAGCTCGTCATGACCCGGTGCAGATGACTCCCCCCGCTGTCCCGGCTAACTCCGCAGGCCAGGCTGCCTACAGTCACACCACCTGCTTCAGCGGAGCGGGAGAACTCCGCGAGATGGTCTTCCATGAAGCGGGCCTTCTCTTCATCGGCGCCCCAGAAATGGCAGTTAAGCCTGCCACCGGACAGGAGACCGTCAACCTTGAGATGCCCCAGTCCGCTCAGGTTAAACGTGAGGGAAAAAGACTGGTTCTCCACACCTTCGATATCGCTGCCCTGATGCATTTCCCATTCCACCGAGCCGGTCTTGTCGCCTTCACCGTAAGGCAGGACAACCCAGAAGGCATTCTGCGATGCGGGTGTCAGGCTGTTGGCCAGCTGGACAATTTCCGTATTCCTGAGCACCCTTTCGGAGACATCGAGGAACCGGTCCAACTCTCCCCGAAGGCCAGGATTACGCTCCAGCACCGCTTTGGCCGATTCCTTGGCGTCGAGGATCAGTGCCTTGAGGTCGGTCGCCGGCAGCCCCGGCTCCGCTTCTCTTGCCATCACGCCCCTTTGTTGCGCCGCGGAGATATTTTCGCTTTTCACAGGGGCTTCAGGCTTTCCTGTCAGGGCCTCAGGCTTTCCTGTCGGGGTCTCCTCCTGTGACATAGCCTGCTCCAGGCGGACCAGGAGTTCCCCGAGAGGACCATTCTTGAGGGCCGGGGCCTTTTCAAGCAGGTGTGAGACTACTATCCGGAGGTCGGAAAAGTCTGCCGCCGCCTGCCTCGTGAAACCACCCTTCGCACCTTCCCCCTCCTGCATCGTAATGCCGCCCCGCGGAGTAGTCTGGGCCCCTTCCCTGACAGGTGGAGCTGTGTCGGGGCGGGCCACCTCGGCCTGCTTCAAAACTTTTTCAGAAACATCAATAAACCTGCCGATGTCCTGCTGAAGGGCAGGATGAGACTCCATGGCATTTCTGGCCAGAACCTTCGCTTCAAGGATAAGCGACTTCAGGTCGGTTGGGAGACCGGAAGACGGCGGAGCACCAGTTTCCTTGCCGAAGGAGGCGGCCAGCTTACGCTCGTAGAATATACCCGAATTCTCCACAAAGGCCTTGAGTTTTGCCGGCGACGCCCCTTCTTCCGGCAACAGTTGTTCCAGCTGGCCGAGGAGGGCGCCGAGAGACCCTTCCCTGAGTGCGGGCGATTTTTGCAAAAGTTCCTTTAACGCACCCCGTAGCTCCGAGTAGTCTCCGCCAACGTTCATCGCCTGCGGAGCCCTCTCTCGTATGAGGTCTCCGGCCTGCCGCGGCCCCGAAGCCTCTCCTCCCACAACCTTCAGCACGACCTTTCCGGAGAGGTCTTCCACCTTCAGGAAGATACGGTCGCCAACAGAGAGGGCCACCTCGCTCCTCGCGGCGATCTTTTCCCCTTTCAGGCTCAGGAGGACCTCGCCGGTCGACTTTTCCAGCACGGTAGCCGCAAGGATATCGCCGACCTTGAGGCCCTGGAGTCCCTTTTTACCGCCAAGTTCGCCAAGAATATTAAGCAGGCCTGCCCGAAGAATCTCAGTCATGGGCACTTCCTCTCACCATTTGACGTTACGGATAAATATCCTTCGTTGTTCATCCAGCGTGATCGCCCCCATGGCGGCGTGTTCTCCTACAAGGGTGACAATGGTCCTGCCGTCCTCTTTCGCATAACCGGTGACCACACCTTCAGCTCCGTTGCTCAGTTCAACCTGCACCCCTATGGGATAAAGGGCAATATGGCTTGTAAAGTGCTTAAGCAGGAGTGGGTCAAACTGGTCGCGACCTTCATTCTGCAGGTATTCCACCGCTTTGCACGGGAGGATTCTCTTCCTGAAGGTCGTGTTTGAGGTGAGGGCGTCATAGACATCGGCGATGCCCACGATCTTGGCGTAATTATGGATACGGTCCCCCGTCAGCCCTCGGGGGTAGCCGGACCCGTCAATACGCTCGTGGTGCTGCAAAGTGATAACCGATGCCTTGAGCGACCTGTTTCCGCTCAGGAAGTCAAAGCCCCGTGAGGTATGCTCCTTCATTTCGCCGTATTCTTCCGACGTGTAAAACTCCTTTTTCTCGAGGAGGTATCTGGACATGAGCATCTTCCCTACATCGAGAAGCATTGCGCCTATCCCCAGGTCTATCAGCATATCGTGGGTATATTTCAACTCCAACCCGACCAGGAGGGCGTAAATGCTGACGTTGACCGCATGGTGATAAATATATTCGTCGACCGACTTCACGTCAGCGAAACCGACCACCTTGCGCCGGTTTTTCTTCACCTCGGCCAGGAGCCTTTCCATGGCCCGTTCCAGTTCCGACTCGCGAAAACTGAAAACCTTCCGATGAGAGGTTTTCTGAAATCCGTCGTAGACCCTTCTGCTCAGGGAAAGCATGAGTCGACGGGTTTCCGGACTGACTATCTGATATTCGTTCAGATCAGGGATATCGCCGTCGGTGACATAGACCTCGAAGAAGCCCATCGATTCGAGGCGCTCAACGTAGTACGCATTCAGCTCCACGCCCGGGGCGAGCAAAATAGTGCCGGAAGCACTCTCCACCGGCAGTGCCAGCATATCCCCTTCCTGTATATGGCATGTCCGCACAAACCGGATCATTCTCCGTCCACCTCCGCACGCTCGATGAAGAGCGCATATTCCCGACTCAAATCGTACTCAACAAACTTTCTCTCCGTACCCACCCTGACTACCGGCCTCGACGGGTGACCGGGATTGGCCGATACCACATATCCCGAGGCACCGTTATTCAAGGTAACATGGAGCCCTACGGGATAGAGAGAGATATTTCTGAACAACGCCGCGGTTACTGTCTGGTCAAAACCGGCGGCCGCCGAATTCCGGACATACTGCACCGCCTCCGACGGCAAAACCCGAGGGCGGTAACAGCGGCTCGTCGTGAGAGCGTCGTAACAGTCGGCGACGGCGACAACCCGGCATACCTCGGGTATCGCAGTCCCCTGAAGCCCCTGGGGGTATCCACTCCCGTCAAACCTTTCATGGTGCTGGAGGATCACATAGAGCGACTCCAGCCGCATACGCGAACTGCGCTTGAACAACTCATATCCGCGCCAGGAGTGCTCCATTATTTCCTGCCGGGCAAACTCATCCTCCCTGGAATAGAGCTCCTGCTCCAGAAACACGAGCCCGATGTCATGAAGAAAGGCGCCAACCCCCATGCCGATGAGCTCTTCACGGTCTAAGCCAAGCTCCATGCCTGCCAGTAATGAATAAAGGCAGACATTGATGCTGTGGAAGGACAAGTAATCACGGGCAGGGTTTTGAGGGAGATAGGAGATAAAGGTTTTGCCGTTCGCCTGAAGTGCATCAGCAAACTTCCCGACAATGCCTTCTATTTTTTCAAGGGAGGCATCGATCCGTTCGCCATGGGCATGAGAGAGTATCCCCTGGGCAACCTCCCCGAAAATACCCTGGGCCTCTCCATAGAGGTCGTCGCTGAAAATATTGTCATGACGGTCCTCGTCATTTTTCTTCTTGACATATATCTCAGCCAGTCCGAGTTCGGCGAGTTTTTTCTGGTGGGATTTTCCGATAGTCTGACCGCATCGCAGGATACAGTTACCCGCGCTGTCATACTGGTTTGATCCGGCAATCATGCCGGTTTTTAGGTTGGAGAGTCGTATAAGCCGCATCTATTATTCAGAGATCGCAGAGATTCACTGCTGTTGCAGACTGAGCATAAGCTTCACTTCTCCCGCCGGTATCTGCAATCGATGCGCAATTTCCGCCTGAGAAAGACCCGACTCGGCGAGGGTTCTGACCCTTTCCGCATCGCTGATTTCGACTTCCTCATCGAAGAGCATATCCATATTATCATTGTTCCCCAGAGAGGCCCGATTACGAAGCCCTGCATACTGGGCAATAATTGCTTCTTTCTTCAGCTCCATGCGCCGGAGAAGGTCCTTGCAATCTGCCTCCTTGCCGGAAAGGCGGTCGCACATATCCTTGGAGACCCGTTCACATTCTATTATCAGGTCTTCCAGATGGGCCACCAGCGACTTGAGACCCTCCTCGTCAAGCTTTCCCTGTTTTTCAAACCTGCTTATCTTGCCATCCCTTGCCACATGGAGCACAAGCATGGCGATGACCGCCAGGTTGACCAGGAAAGATACAATGATAACTATAGATTCCGTCGAGAGATTGAGCATAGTCGTATCGCCTAGATTTTTATATCGATGATCCTACCCTCTTCCACTTCGGGGATGTCCGCCGAGGCCTTATTGCCTTTATCCTCATCATGACCGCCATGATCCCCGTGGTGGGAACGCTTGTCCTTGTCATGCTTGCCGGCTTCATCTTTCACTACGATCTCTTCCGCGGGGGTCTTGGCGGAAACGCTTGCCTGCTTATGGCTGGCATCCTCCTTGACCTGCTGCGCAAGGTTCTTTTGCTGAACCGCAGCCTGATGCTGGTGCATTTCCTGCACCTTCTCGCTGGCGGCTATCTGTCCGGCCAGAACAAAAGGGTCAATCGGGTTTATCATGGCACTACTTTTCTCCGGGCGTCTCCCCGAAAGCAGGCGAGAGCTTGCCTCTCAACCGAAGAATCGCCTGGGTATGGAGCTGGGAGACCCGCGACTCGGTCACGTCAAGCACCTTGCCGATCTCCTTCATCGTCAGCTCCTCATAGTAATAGAGCGAAAGAACAAGCCGCTCCTTCTCGGGCAGGGCGTCGATACCCTCCACGAGAGATTCCTTTATCTCCTGCGTCGCCAGAAGCGAATAGGGGTCTTCCTCGTCGGGATTACTGAGATATTCAGCGAGGGTCTGCTCCTTGTCGCCGGAGTCGTCGTTGAGCACCTCGTCGAGATAAACGAGGGAGACACTATTGACCTCACCCATAATCTTGAGAAGCTCCTCGAGCTCCACCCCCATAACCTCGGCCACCTCTTCTTCAGTGGCAGGCCTGCCGAGCTTTTTTTCCAGCTCCGAGAAGGTCTGTTCGAGCAGCCTCGACTTGCGCCGCACTGAACGGGATACCCAGTCCAGCGAACGGAGGTTGTCGAGAATGGCTCCCCGGATACGGGATTCGGCATATGACTTGAATTTTATCCCCCGGCTGGGGTCGAATTTTTCGAGGGCGTCGATCAGGCCGATAACCCCTGAATTTATAAGGTCGTCCACATCAACATGGGAAGGAAGGCGGGCTGCGATCCTGTTGGCGATATACTTGATCATCGGAGCATGCTCCAGGATCAGTCGCTCACGCTGTTCGGGATCGAATGTGTAATGAGTTTCCGTATGGTGTGTAGTGGCCAACATGTCCTGCCCTCCCGTCCTGAGGTTTTTTCCCATGATCTTCACCATCCTGTGACCGGCAATTTTTGCCCGCTATCCGGTATAATGTTTAGATCTGCCTCGTCCATGAGCAGGGCCGTCAATACATGAAAAACGGCGCTATTTGAAGAAAATCTTCTGCTCTGTCAATATTTCTTGCAATTCTAATACCCAGAGCTCAAGGTTGGCATCCTGAATCTGGAGAATCCCCATTGCCTTCTCTCCAATTGGTCCCAGATCGTCCCGGCTCTCCGGACCTATCCCTGCCCTTATGCAGAGGGCATTGGAAAAGGCCACTATAGCGGCCAGGGTGGGGTTTTCCGTTGCATTTTCAGGGGCATGGTGAAGCCTTATCGCCTCCTGGAGCTCCGAAGGGAAGTTCCACTTGGCGGCAACGGCCATGCCGATCTCAGTATGGTCGAAACCGAAGGCCTGGCGCTCCAGAGCCACCCCCTCCACACCCTCTTCGTATACCCGCTGGATGATCTGGTCGTAGGCCTGCGGCATGCGCTGGCTGAGGATGGTTTTGCCGATATCGTGCAGAAGTCCGCAGAGAAAAGCCTTTTCTTTTCCAGGGAATTTCAGCTTGTCGGAGATCAACCTCGCTCCCAGGGCACACCCCAGTGAATGCTCCCAGAGAAGGGTCTCTTTCAGCGACGCCCGCCCCCCTTTGGCAAAAATTGCCTCCGTGGAGCTGGCGATAACCAGGGTCTTGAGGGTTTCGTATCCCAGCACCATGATCGCCTCGACGATAGTGGCGCTTTTTCTGCCGCCGTAGAAGGCCGAATTGGCCATTTTGAGGATCTTGGCGGAGAGGGCGGGATCGGCCTGAATGACCGTTTGCATTGAGCGGGGAGATGAATTGGGGTCGCTGATCATCTCGCTCACCTTTGCCGCAATCTGGGGCATGGCGGGCAGATCACCGACCTTTGAGAGAATATCCTGAATATTGGGGGATCCTACTTCCATTGTGAGTCTCCTTTCCGGAAAGGGCCGGTCCGCCGGGCAAATTTTGCCGGTACCCTCCGCGGAGATGCCGGAGACGGCGGAAGTCAGAGCCTGGCCTTTCCGTTTCCTCTGAGAAAATTTCTCCAAAACTGCTGGAACCCGCCGGTAGATCGCTCTTCCACCGGAAGGTTGGCTATTTTACGGGCAAGGTCATTGAAGCAGTGGGCAGCCGCGGACCGTGGGAATGCCTCCATTAAGGGCGTCTGCCGCATGACCGCCTCGACAAGGCGGTCGTCGGATGCCACATACCCCATATATTCTATCTCAATGGGGAGAAACCGCTTTACCACCCGCTGAAGCCTGTCAAACGTATCGGCCCCTTCCTGCGGGTTATTGGCCCTGTTCACCAACAGCCTTATTCTGGCGCCGGCCCCTTTCTGGCTCAGGACCTTGATGACGGCATAGGCATCGGTAATTGCTGTCGGCTCCGGTAATGTTACCACAATTACCTCGGGGACTGCCAGCAGGATATCGACCACATTAGCGGCGATCCCCGCGCCCGTGTCGATGAGGATAAAATCTCCGTCCCAATCGAGGGTCGACATGCTCTCTATGAGCGATTCCCTGTCACTGACGGACATATCGGCCATTTCCTGCAGACCTGAACTGGCGGGCACGATCTTTATCCCGAAGGGGCCGTCGACAAGGATTTCAGAGATGCTGCTCTCCCCGCTTACCACGTTGGCGATGGTAGAGCGTACCGTAATCCCCGCCAGAACGTCGATGTTGGCGAGACCGAAATCGGCGTCGAACACCAGCACCTTCTTGCCCAGCTGCGAGAGGGCGCAGGCCGTGTTGAGGATGACATTAGACTTGCCGACGCCGCCCTTGCCGCTGGTAACGGCGATCATCCGGCATGAAGCGCCGCGGGCCGGACGGGCCTTCTCCCGGCTGAAGGCCTGCTCCGCCAGTCGCCGAAGGTCGGAAGCCTGATCATGCGTCATTGTGTCACCAGTTGTCGCAGAAGCAAGTCGGCGACCCGCTCGCAACTCCCTGTTTCGATGTCGTCCGGCACATTCTGGCCGGTGGTAAGGAAGGAGATCGGACGCCGGGTCCAGAGCAGCCCGTTGTAGAGGGTTCCGAAGTCGTTGCTTTCATCGATCTTTGAGAAGATGATGCCGTTGAAGGGGACCTGGCCGAAGTTCTCGATAATGTTCATCATGTCCTTGTTCTTCGTCGTCGCGGAGAGGACAAGGTTGATCCGCACTTCGTCCCGATGGTTGAAAAAGCCTTTGAGCTCCTGCATCTGCTCGAGGTCCTTCTGGCTCTGTCCGATGGTGTCGATGTAGATGCGGTCCATGGCCTTGTGCTTTTTCAGCGCCCGGGTCAGCTCCTCGGGGGTCTGGACAACCTCGACAGGCACGCCGATGATCTTTGCATAGGTCTTCAGCTGCTCCACGGCGGCGATCCGGTAGGTGTCGATGGTGATCATCGCCACCTTTTCCTTGTCCTTGATGGCGCTCCTGGCCGCCAGCTTTGCAATGGTAGTCGTCTTGCCCACGCCGGTAGGGCCAATGAGGGCAACGACCCTTGCGTTATTGCCGCCATCCCCTTCTCCGGTGCAGTCGGTCAGGTCCTGGATGATCAGGTCCCGTATCCCGGCAGCCGCTGACTTCTCGTCCAGTGCACCGGTGTCGGGCACGGTAGCGGCGTAGCGTTCCACCAGGTCCAGGGCGAGACTCTCCTCCATGTCCACATTCTTCAGATAGGCAAATACCTTGAAGAGAACACCGTTGCCCGTCGACAGCCGGTTGATCCGGTTCTGGGCCGCCATGGAATAGATAATCCCCTTGATCTCGGCAATATCCTTCTGGAAGACCTTCAACCCGTCGCCGCTTTTGCCGTTATCCCCTTTTTCCTCAGACCTTCCGCCCGCACCAGCCTTGCGGATGGCATCACGCAGGTCGTCGAGGTCGTCATGGATACGGGTATCCACGGTCTGACCGCGCATGACCGGCTCGGGAATTGCTCCATCACCGGCCAGTCCCGGTGGAATACCGTCAATAGCCGCCACCACCTCGAGGACCGATTTCCCGAGCAGGCCGTATTTGCCGCCCGTCCGCCGGACGCGCCTCGTGGAGAGGATCACCGCATCGGGCCCCATCTCCACCTTGATCTGCTTCATTGCCTCCTGGATATTGTCAACTTCGTACCGCTTAATCTGCAAGACCAACCACCTCCGTTATGTTTATATCTATGTTCTGGGGTATCTCACTGTGAGAGAGTACCGCCAGCGCAGGGATGAAGCGCTCCACAAGCCTCCTTACATGGGGCCTTGTCCGTGGAGAACATAATAGCACTGGTTGGTGCCCCGCGGAAACAGCATTTTCAGACGCAGCCGATAAAGCCCTGATCATACGCTGTGCCAGCTTGGGCTCCAGGGCCAGGTAAGACCCCTGGTCCGACGAGTGGATGGCCTCGCCGATGGTACCCTCCAGTTCGGGGTCGAAGGTAAAGAGATAAATCTTGCCGTCCGGTCCCTGGTACTGCTTGCAGATACTCCGTCCGATTGACTGGCGCGTGTATTCCGTAAGGGCGTCGAGGTCCTTGGTGAAGGATGCGGCATCGGCCAGGGCCTCGAGGATGCTCAGGAGGTCGCGGATCGACACCCGTTCGCGGAGCAGGTTCTGGAGCACCTTCTGGACCCCGCCCAGTGTCAGGTAGTTCGGTACCAGTTCCTCCACCACCTTCGGATAGTTCCTGGCCAGGTTGTCGAGAAGCCCCTGCACATCCTGCCGTCCGAGAAGGTCGGCGGCACTGCTCTTGATAACCTCCGTGAGGTGCGTCGCCGCTACCGTCGACGGGTCAACCACCGTATAGCCGAGCACCGATGCCCGCTCCCTGCTCCGCTCGTCGATCCATACCGCCGGCAGTCCGAACGCAGGCTCCTTGGTCTCCACCCCTTCCAGCCTTCCCTCGGCAGTACCCGGGTTCATGGCCAGATAGTAATTGGGCATCACCTCGCCGCCCGCCACCTCTACCCCCTTGATGAGGATCGAGTACTGGTTCGGCTTTAATTGCAGGTTGTCCCGTATTCGTATGGGCGGAATGACGATACCCAACTCCAGGGCGCACTGGCGGCGGATCGACTTGATCCTCTCCAGCAGGTCGCCGCCCTGGCTGGTATCCACCAGGGAGATAAGCCCGTATCCCACCTCTATCTCCAGCGCGTCGACGGCAAGGAGAGAATGTACCACCTCCGGTTCTTCAGGCTTGGCCGGCGCCGCTTCAACCTCCTCCGCCTCGGCGGGGACGGTCTTTTTCGCCTGGGTTATCATATAGGCCGCGCCGCCCGTCACCGCCGCGAGCGAGAAAAAGGCGAGGTGCGGAAGGCCGGGGATCAAGCCGAAGAAGGTGAGAATCCCCGCCGTCGAGGCCAAGACCCGCGGGTCGACAAGCACCTGCCTGGCGATCTCCGAGCCGAGATTGGAGTCGGAGGCCGCCCGGGTGACGATCATACCCGCCGCCGTCGACACGATCAGCGCCGGTATCTGGGCGACCAGCCCTTCGCCCACCGTCAACAGCGTATAGGTGTGCGCCGCCGCCCCGATATCCATCCCCTTCTGCAGCACGCCTATGGCAAGGCCGCCCAGTATGTTGATGAAGGTGATGATCACCGCCGCAATGGCATCGCCGCGCACAAACTTGCTGGCACCGTCCATGGCGCCGTAGAAGTCCGCCTCCCGGGCGATCTCCTTCCGGCGGTTCCTGGCCTCGGTGTCGGAAATAAGGCCGGCGTTAAGGTCGGCGTCAATGGCCATCTGCTTGCCGGGCATGGCGTCGAGGGTGAAGCGGGCCGCCACTTCCGAGATACGGCCCGCGCCCTTGGTAATAACCACAAAGTTGATAACGACGAGGATCAGGAACATGATCGCCCCGACCACCAGCTCGCCCCCTACCACGAACTGGCCGAAGGACTGGATCACGTGTCCCGCCGCCGACGGCCCTTCATTACCCTTCAGCAGGATAAGACGGGTGGACGCCACGTTCAGGGCCAGCCGGTAGAGGGTCACGATGAGAAGCAGCGACGGGAAGACCGAGAACTCCAGCGGACGTACCACATACATGGAGACCAGGATGATGATCAGCGAGAGCGTAATCGAGATGGAGAGGAAGATGTCCAGCAGCAGCGGCGGGAGCGGGACAAGCATGACCAGCAGAATTCCCACCACGGCAAATGCCAGATAGATGTCGAAGTTGGCCCTTTTCAGCGAGGGCAGTGCGGCAGTGCCGGTGTCAGCCATAGAGTAGTCCTTTTATCAATAGGTAGCCGGGCGCGGGGAAGGGATGACTCTCTGCCTGCCCAGATTCCCCGGTATCTTCTTTTTAAGCTTGTACACATAGGCCAGCACCTCCGCCACCGCCTGGAAGAGGTTAGGCGGGATAAACTGGCCTATCTCGACTGTTTTGTAAAGCGTCTGAGCAAGGGGCTTGTTTTCGACCACCGGAACCTTGTGCTCCTTTGCGATCTCCTTTATTTTCTGGGCGATCAGCTCCGTCCCCTTGGCAACCACCTGCGGCGCCGCCATGGAGAGAGGGTCGTACTTGATGGCGATGGCGAAGTGGGTCGGGTTGGTGATTACCACATCGGCCTTGGGGACCTCCTGCATCATACGCTTTTTCGCCATCTCCCGCTGCAGCGAACGAATCCTGGCCTTCACCTGCGGGTCGCCCTCGCTCTCCTTCATCTCGTCCCTGATCTCTTTTTTGGTCATCCGGATGCTCTTTTCAAAATTATACTTCTGGATGGCATAATCGATCACCGCAATGGCGACCATCACCACGCCCAGCACCAGAAAGAGCCTGAAGGAAAACTTCCCGGTGTAGACAAGGATGTCCCACACACTGAGATGGGTAAGCGCCGGGAACTCGGCAATCTGCTTTTTGATGAGCCACCACGAGGCGTAGGCAAGAAATCCCACCTTGAGCAGCGATTTGGCCGCCTCCATCAGCGTGCGGACCGAGAAGATGTTCTTCAGCCCCTTTATCGGGTCGAGCCTCTCGAACTTCGGAGAAAGCACCTCGCTGGAGAAGCTGACCCCCACCTGCATGATGTTGCCCGCCACTCCCAGCATGATCACCACCAGCCACAGCGGAATCAGCATGTAAAGCAGGTTCGACAGGTGCTTGATAAGAAGACCGTAAACATTGGCCTGGTTCAGATGAAGACTGGTGGACTGAACAAGCGCGGGCTTCATGTAACTCGCCATCTGATGCACGATATAGGCACCCATGAAATAGAGCGTCATCATGCCGCCGAAAAGCACCAGCGCCGAGAGGACCTCCTGGCTGCGGGCGACCTGCCCCTTTTTTCGGGCCTCTTCCCGCTTCTTATCGGTTGCGCGTTCTGTCCGTTCCTGATCGTCTTCAGCCACGTAGGCACCTCAGTTCATGCTGCGCTGTCACTATTCAACCTATCTACCTGAATAGTGACGGCAAAAATCAGGGCGACCATTTATCGTCATTCCGGCGAAAGCCGGAATCCAGTCTTTACATCCAACCAGAAAACCTCTGGACACCGGTTTTCACCGGTGTGACGATTTGAAACCATCGATAGTCACTTATGCAAGCATGTTGCCAATGACGGCACGGCATTTACGCAACTGGCGAAATGGCGATTTTGTCTTGTTTTACAATGAGATTCAACGATGAGACCCGCGACGGGTCACTGGTGGGGAAAGAAAGAAGAGGGAAAAAATTGCCCGATATCAACCGACTGAATGTATTGAAAAGCAGGAGGTCCGCAACAAATCAATCAAACGGCAGATTTCTTTGTACAGTGAAGTCAGTGTGGGATTTTACCTGCGTCTCAACCGACTGCGACGCATTGGGAGCAGGTTTGTCCGCGGCAAGAGGAGTCGGCACACCATTCCCCAGCCTCTTCGCTTCGGCGGAGAGCGATACCTTGTCCTGGGGGGCGCCGGCCTCGGCCTGCCCCATGGAGCCAACTCGCAACTGCTTGTTATACGTCCTGACAATGTTCATTGCCTGGGACTGAGTAATCTTCATAATGCCATCCCGCGTCAACAACAGGCGGCTCCAAACCGCCGCCTTTAAAGCTGATACCGCCGGTTACCCGTGGACATAGGCCAAGGGAGCCGAGGCGACTTTCTTCACTTCCGGGGCCGGGGCGGCGGCTTTGGCCATCGCCTCGGACCATCCTTCATGGAGCTGTTGCAGAAGAGAAGACACCTCATGCAGAATCTTCACATCCGAGTTGAGGTTGGCCTCGGGCAAGCGAATCAGCATATATTCATAGAGCGACCTCAGGTTCTGGGCGATCTCGCCGCCCTGCTCCATGTTCAGCGAAGAAGACAGTTCCTCGATAATGGCCATGGTGCGGGAGATCCTTTCGCACTTTTGCGCGACGTTGCCCTTCTCTATATGCATCCGGGCCTCGTTCAGAAACCGTATGGCACCTTCGTACGCCAGAAGGATGAGCATCTCCTTGCTGGCCGTCGTTACCCCCATGTTTTGATACTTGTTGATCTGTGCGTTTATCATAATCGCCTCATATCGGCTGGCTGATGTTTTAGTAAAACCGCGCGATTGCTCACGCTTGTCATGCAATTTCAACCCATCGTCCGGATACACCCCGTGTATCGTACCCGGTGTCGCGCGGCGCATATCATGCCACGCCACGCTTCTCACCTTAAAAGAGGTCCGGAACACTTACCCCTGGAGACTGTCAAGCAGCGCGCCTTTTGAATCTCCACGCGCCTCCATCTCCTTTAATCTCCTGGCAAGATCGAGCATCTCTTCGGACGGGATCTGACGGATAACTTCGTCTGATCCGGCCTTTGTAATCTTGGCAACCACCACATCAAGGTCGTGGTCAACCGAGAAAGAGAGTTCCACCCCCAGCTTCTCGATGATCCTGTTCAACTCCTCGGTCATCCGCTGGGTGTCGACCGTAACTTCAGGTTTTTGCCCTTCCTGTGCCTTCTGCGTCTGCCCTTGGGTCACCGCAGGGACCTTTTGAACCGGGGCAGCCTTGCCTTTGGCTGGTGAAGGACTCGCCGAAGCAGTCTCCGGGTTAACAGGTTTTATAGTTAATGGCGGTATAGTAGTCATATACGCCTCCCCTCAGGATTACAGGGACGGGCTTATCGCCCGTCCCCGCTTACCTGAATCCTGTTAGCCCCTCAGAAGGGACAATACCTGCTGCGGCAGGGCATTGGCCTGGGCAAGCATGGCCACACCGGCCTGCTGCGCGATTGACGCCTTGGTCAGGGATGCTGTCTCCGCGGCGAAGTCCGCATCAAGGATACGGCTCCGGGCAGCTGACAGGTTCTCCGACATCGACATCAAGCTCGCGACAACCGATGCAAAACGGTTCTGGATAGAACCGAAGGTACCGCGCAGCGTATTAACCGAGTTGATTGCCGCATCGACCTTGGTAATAGTCGTATTGGCATTCGACACGGTTGTAACCGAAGCTGAGTTGAGAGCCGAGCTGCCGAGAGCCATCGAGCTGTTGTCAGCATAACCGATATAAGCTTCATTAGCTCCACTCAGTGTTATGGAGTTTGCAGCGGTCAGGCGGATAGTGCCACCAAAGGTGTTTGAAACCGCCGCAGCCGATGTCACAGTGATCGCAGTTTTGGCGTCGTTGCTGGTGTTGTTAAGACCTGCGCTGGTCGTCGTCAAACCCTGCCCGAGGCCCGCGTCCGCCAAGCCGGTAGTCTGGCTTACCGTAATATTACGGCCATCCGTAGCAGTCAGGGTCATGCGGTTATTGGCGCTGTCAAAGCTCGCCGTCACCCCTGTGGCGGATGAATTGGTATTGATCGCCGTAGCCATGTCGGAACCGCTAATAGCGGTAGTATAGGCTGAGTAGATCGCCTGACCATTAACGTTTAAGGTATAATCCGAAGCAGTATCGGTTACTGCCACGAAATCAAATAGAACCGTGGTATCCGCGGTAGCGGTAAGGCCACCGACACCGGCAGCATTGATCGCCGCGACCTTGGCATAGGCACTCGTAGCACCCTGGCCCTGGCCGGAACCGGCATAACCGGAGGACGCCGGTACGGCAACAGCAGTTTCGCTACCAATCTGAATAGTGAGATCACTGGTAGCAAGGGCATTGGCGACATCCACGCCCGTACCCTGCTGACCAACTGCTTTAGTTGAAACGTACTGGGTTGAACCATTCACGTAATCCGCCGTTTTGCCAATCGCCGTGGTGCGCATACTGGTAGAAAGGGCAACGCTGATGGTTTCGCCGACATTGGCGCCAACCTGGAAGGTAGCGCTACCAAAGTTACCGTCGAGGATCTTCTGGTTGTTGAACGATGCAGTGGAAGCGGTACGGTCGATTTCAGCGATACGCTGCTGGACTTCGGCGTCCAGGGCGGCGCGGTCGCTGGCACTGTTGGTAGAGTTGGCGGCCTGTACGGCCAGTTCCCTGATACGCTGCAGGTTGTTGGAAATCTCAGCCAGAGCGCCTTCACCCGTCTGCGCCAGCGACACACCGTCGTTGGAGTTACGGGCGGCCTGGTCGAGACCCCTGATCTGAGTGGTCATCCTTTCAGAGATACCCAGACCGGCGGCGTCGTCCTTGGCGCTGTTGATACGAAGACCCGAAGAAAGACGCTGTACCGCAACTGACAGCTTGTCAGCGGAAGTGGTAAGGTTCCTCTGGGCGATTAATGATGCAATGTTGGTGTTAATTCCGAGAGCCATGACAATCCTCCTTGATTGTTGGTTTTGGGCTTCCTTGCCCGGTTATGAAGTGAAACTGTTGATTGGCGAGTCATTTGGGGGAGACCCTTGCCCCTTGTGATTCCTGCTTTCTGCTTCCCTAAACCTCCTTTCCAGTTAATTGGTTTATGGACCTGTTCAGTCTGTTAATTCATGTATCGGATCGTTCGGTGGAAACTTAAGCCTAAAAGCGATGTCAAAGTTTGCCAGTACGCTGCCAAAATCTGCCAGGCCGGCTGTCAAATCTTGGCACCGGCCTGTTTCCGATATCCTGCGGCTGCATCCGCTCCCCGGTGCAAGCCGCCGAGTTCCTGCTGGATATCCCGGGACCGCTTTGTTAATTCAGCAATCAGGCCGTTGTTAATCTCAGCGATTCGACCCAGCAACTCTTTCAACTCCTCCGCCAGTTCCCCTGAGCACTTTTCCCGGCCGTCGGCCTTTTCATGCTTTCGGTCAAGCGCTGTAACTTTTTCAATAATCTCCGCCTGCCGCACAGTAATTGCATCGACATCCTCAAAGAGTCCGTCACAAACTGCGCCCTTGAGATTTTCCATCTCATGCAGTAGCGTTTCGAGCGCCTGTCGTTTTTCGGAGAAGATGCCGGTCATGGGATTCTTTTATTACCCTTTAATGAGGTTTTCGAGTCCGGCACTCTGATTGGTAAGGAAGGTTCCGACGCTGTTCAGCCTGTCAAGGGTCTGCTGGAGGGTGATAAATTGTGCCCTCAGGGTCTTCTCTCTCGCCAGAAGCCTTGCATCTTCCTGCTCAGTGGCATTCTGAATGCGCTTGATAGTTGAGTTCAGGCTGTCGGTCTTGGATTTTATGACCCCGCTGCTCGAATCGAGCCATACATCCATTTTGGCCAATATGGTTTCAGCTACCCCGGTAGAGAAGCTAAAAGTCCCTCTGTCTCCCGTTGCGCTCCCCAATATGGTAAGGGTAAGGCCTTCTACCGCCGTTCCGGCACCGCCGGTCAGCTTCTGCCCCGAGCCCGTTGCCGAGTGACCGCCGATAGTACCGGCCACATCAACACCATCGGTGCTTGTCCCAACATCAAACCCGAGGTCGGTCGCGGCATTACCGATTATACCGCTTATCTTTGACTCCGACCCATATGTGCTGGAGGTGATAGTAAGCTTGCCGGTTCCGGTATCATAAGAGACCGTCGCGCTTATCCCTGCCGCACTGAAGGCCGAGACGCCATTTATCTTCGATTGCAGCTCCGCCGCCAGGTCAGCGCCCGAGTTGTAGGTGCCGGCGGACAGGGTTATTGAGCCGGCAATACCGTTTATGGAGAGGGCTAAAGCATCATTGGAACCCGCGCTGATTGCCAGCGGAATCCCGGCACTTATGTTGCCACCAACAAACTTGCCCTGGGTCGCCGCCTGGGTAATGTTGACCGCATAGCTCCCTGCAATTGTTTTGCTGGTAGATGACGACATGCTGATATTCGCGTCGGTCGCGGTCCCCGCCGTTGCAAAGAGCTTTACAATATCGTTGAAATTGTTGGACAGCGCCGCACTGAGCTTGGTGCTGTTTATCGACAAGGTACCGTCCGTTTGCGTAGTTATACCAATCTGCGAGAGGGAATTAACTCCGCCGGACAGCCCCGGAATGGTAGCAGCGATGACACTCCTTATCTGAGACTCCACCTGGCGTATCATGCCATCGCCGGCAAGGGGGCCGCTCTTCTTGGTTGTCGGGTCATATCCCCCTATATCCTTGAGGGACTTGACCAGCTTGTTGAACTCCCCAACGAACTTGGTGATATTGGCGTTTACCACGCTGGTATCATTGGTCACGGTAATACTGACCGGCGTACCTACCTGTTCCTTGAGAAGGTTCAGCGTAACACCCTGAATTACATCGGTGACAGTGTTGGAGTCCTTTGTAATCTCCATCGCTGAAAGCCCTGACCCCATTTTTAAGATCGCGGACTTCGCGGCCTGTATCTCGGTCATGTTTTTAGTACCGACCGGATCGTACATCAGGCTTGAAAGCCCGTCCGCGTCAGTGTCTGTCCCCACGCTATCACCGGTAACGGTAACCTTTATATCATTTGCATCACCCATCTTGTTAGCTGTCATGATCAGCTTATAGCCGGAGCCATCGTTAATGATCGAGGCGGTAACGTCGGCACCCGCCTTGTTGATGGCATCTCTAATGCCCGCCAGCGTGTTGTTGGAGGTATCAATGGTGACATCTTTTGCCGCCCCCGCACCCACCTTGATGGTAAGGGTTCCCGTGGCAATGGCGGAGGTGGTATCGGTATGGGCCGATGAGGCGAGCATGTTGGCCTTGGCCAACTGCGTCACTTCAAGGCTGTAAGTGCCTGGAGCGGCAGATGACGAAGCGGTCGCGGTCAGGACCGCATTATCTCCCGAGGTTGCCCTGATAGACTGGAAATTAGATGCATTTTTCAAACTGTTAAGAGCAGCTTGAAAAGAAGACATCGACGACGACAAGCTTCCCACGGCAGAAAGCTTTACCTGATAGGAAGCTTCGTCGCGCTGGAGCAATGTTTTTCTGCGACTCTCAACCTGCATGAGCTGCGAGACGATGTTGTTTATATCGAGCGAACTTGCCGCTGAACCTACACCTGCCATTTCAAACCTTCCAGTAAAGGGTTAGCATTAGGCTTACTACATTTATCGGTTGTAAATATTAAAACTTGAGAGCCGGCAAAATTACCCTGGAAAACCTTTTCCCATAAGCATTCTCGTCACAAAACCTTGAAAAATCCGCATACACCGTCAATTACCCGCTCTACAAAGTCCGGCTTCATATTGGAATGCAGCGGCAGGGTCAACACCTGTTTTACGACCCTTTCAGTCACTTCCATGTCGCCGCGGCGGGCATTGGCAAAATAGGTATGCCGGTGAACCGGCACGAAATGAATGCCCACGTCAATGTCACGTTGACGCATGTGTTCGATGAGGGCTTCCCGCTCGCCGCCAAGGACCCGCAGGCTGTAGATAAATGGAGAGACCCCGTCGAAATCGGACTCGGGGACTTTGAGTCCGTCTATATCCTTGAATGCTTCGCTATATGCCCGGCAAACCCGGCGCCGGCTATTAACAAACTCGTCTATTCGCTTGAGCTGAGATATCCCGACGCTGGCCATGATATTGGTAAGGTGATATCTGTACCCCTCACTCACCACATCGTAGTCCCAGGCCCGGCTGTTCTTGTATCGCTCGGTCGTGTCCTTGTCCACGCCCAGCAGGCGCAGCCGGTGAAGCTGCTCCAGTTCTTCCCGGCTGTTTACCACGACGCAACCACCGTCTATGGAGGTAATTATCTTGACCGGGTCAAAACTGAAACAGGTTATATCGCCGTAACTCCCGATCTTCCGGCCGCCGATTGAAGAGCCGAAGGCATGACAACCGTCTTCTATTACGCGCAGGTTGTATTTTTGCGCAAGGCGATATACGCCGTCCTGGTCGCAGGGTATCCCGGCGAAGTGCAACGGGATGATCGCCTTTGTCCTCTCGCTTATCAGCTGCTCGGCCTTCTCGCAATCGATGCCGAGATTGTCTTCGCGGATGTCGCACATGACCACGTCGGCGCCGGTCATGCGGATGGCCTGGTGGTCGGCCACATAGTTGAATGACGGGGTTATCACTTCATCGCCAGAGCCGACCCCTGCCGCCAACAGGGCGATATGCAGCGCCGAAGTCCCGGTATTTGTAGTAGCGACAAAACGGTCCGATAGATCGAGATAGGCAGCAATTCTTTCTTCAAACTCCTTGGTGGTGGCCCCCATTCCCAGCCAGCCCACATGGAGGGCATCGGTCAGGTGTTTGAGCGTATCAACATGAATGTGCGGCACAAAGACGGGTAATTTTTCCATCGGCGTCAGTCCTTCACGCAGCGCAGATAGCCACTTGGAGCCACGGTAATGAGAAGCTTGTTTTCGAACTCACTATCTATTTCAAAGCGGTCGTTCTTCTTAAGGAATTCCCGCACGGCGGTCTTCGGGTTGTTTCCCCGTCCCCACGGTCTGTTCGGGAAAAAATCATCGGGCATCTCTTCCACAATAGTGTCAAAAACCACAAGATAGCTATCTTTCGCCACAAGTGGAGAATATAACTCCAGCTCTCTAAGCACATGCTCGTGAGTGTGGTTTGAATCGAGGATAACCAGAATTCGTGTCCGACCTTTTGCGAGCTCATATATTCTTTTGGCCATAGCGTCGTCGATGGAAGATCCCTCAAGCATTGTTATTCGCTTGAAGAGAGGATGCTTCTCTATTTCGCGACGGTTATGTTCCCTGATGTCGATGTCGATACCTATTACTTCTCCGTCGCCGCCCAGCAACTCCAGCATTGACGCCGAAAAAATCAGGGAGCCGCCGCGGGCTATACCCGTTTCTATGATCAAATCGGGTTTTACGCTCCAGATTATCTCCTGCAGAGCCACTATATCCTGAGGGAACTGAATTATAGGGCGGCCCAGCCAGGTAAAGTGGTAAGAATATTCGTATCGCGAGCCGGCCATGAACCACTCATGGCTTTTCCTTTTCAAATCGGTATCTGAAGCCATCCCCCGTATCATGTCGGCATTTCGCTTCTCAAATTCATCCATCTGAGCCCCCTGAATCGATTTTTTTAATCTCAATTCTCACTTCATACCGTGAACCGTTCTCTACAAACCATGCCGCCGGATGAGGCGGAAATGTCCGCGCACGGATCATATTCAAAAGATTACGGGCACGGCAATGGCTATCGAGAACTATTTCAGAAGCCGGGTCAAGCTCGCTTGCTCTGTGAAAGCTGCCTTCCTCATGGTTCTGTGGTGTCCTCGGGATATCTCCGTTCACGATTCGGCTGAAATTATCCTTGAACAGACGGACAATTTCCTGCTGTGCCTTATAGTACAAGGTTTCACCAGTGTCTTCCCATGTAGTTTCAATCCGAGATTGGAAGGCAATGTCGCCCGTATCAACCCCCTCATCGACAAAATGCAGCGTCACACCGAATGGGGCTTCTTCGACGAGTGCCCAGAAATTATAGTGCTTACCCCTGTTGTTTGGCAGGAGACTGGGGTGAAAGTTGAGACAGCCGTGACGGGGCAGGCTTATAAGGGGCTCCTTTATAATGTACGGCCACCAGCAAAGGATGATGAGATCCGGGCGCATCTTCTCAAGGGTATTCAGTATTTCTTTGCTGTAGAGCTCGTCGCTGTAGTAGACACGGTCCTCAGGCACCTTTGCAGCCTCGATGATTTTGCCTTTCATTTCGCTGGATGCCTTTGAATCCAGGACAAGGCAAAGGGGCTCTACATTGTTATCTCCAAAGACGCGAGCGACTTCGTACCCCACATTCCCGGCTGCAAAAAGCGCGATATTCATAAAGGCTCATCCTCGACAAAAGAGGGGAAATTACTGTCTTGCGGTGAAACAATTCGTGATATCTGGTCCGGCCACTCTATCCCGAACACCGAATCATCCCACCGTACGCCGCGCGCACAGTCAGGATGATAAAACTCAGACATCTGATAAAAGACCTCGGTATTGTCAATCAGTGTCTGAAAGCCGTGGGCGAATTTTTCAGGCACGTAAAGCGCTTTCCTGTTTTCTTCGGTAAGCTCGACCCCGACCCACTGCGTATACGTTGGAGAATCCGGTCTCAAGTCGATGACGACATCGAATATGGCTCCTCTGATACATCGCACAAGCTTGACCTCTTCAAAAGGAGCCGCCTGATAATGCATCCCCCGGATTGTTCCCTTCTTCAGATTGAAGGAGATATTGCACTGCGCCAAGCGCGGGTTGAGTCCATGCTCCTCAAACTCCTTTGCGCACCAACTCCGGGCAAAGAATCCTCTCTCGTCCTCAATGGGTTCAAGATCAATAACCCACACCCCTTTCAGCATGGTCTCCATAAACTTCATTGGACCACCTCTACGCCGGGTATGGGGATGACAAACTTTCCGCCCCAGTCCTTTATGTGTGCCATCTGCCCCATAATTTCATCCTTGATATTCCACGGCAGGATCAGGAGGTAATCAGGCTTTGTCTCTCGTACCCGATCCGGATGATAAATCGGTATATGCGTGCCGGGGAGGAAACGCCCCTGCTTATATGTACTTCTATCGACGGTATAGTCAATAAAGTCGGTGCGGATACCGCAATAGTTGAGCAGGGTATTCCCTTTGGCTGGAGCGCCGTAGCCAACGATGCTCTTTCCCTCTCTCTTTGCCTGAATCAGAAACTCCAGCAATCGGCGCTTGGTTTCTCTGACCCTTTCGGAGAAACCTCCGTACGCTTCAAGTTGCGTCAGCCCGGCCTCGACCTCACTGTTAACAAGTCTCTCAACGGTTGCTGAAACCGGGAGATTACCGTTCTCCGTGTGACATGCATAGATACGCAGCGAACCACCGTGAGTGGACAACTCATCTACATCGAACAGTGTCAGACCGTGCTTCGCAAAAATCCTTTGAACGGTAGTGAAGGAGAGATAGAAAAAGTGCTCATGATAAATGGTGTCGAACTGGTTCTTGTCCATCAATTGCAGCAGATGGGGGAACTCCATGGTAATTATGCCGCCCGGCTTCAGCAGTATCTTCATCCCTGCCACAAAGTCGTTGATGTCCGGCACATGGGCAAGAACATTGTTCCCCAACAACAGGTCGGCCTGCCTGCCCTTCGCGGCAAGCTCCCGCGCTGTCTCCGTGCCGAAGAACTTTACCAGCGTGGGGATCCCCGCCTCTTCAGCCACCTTCGCCACGTTGGCGGCGGGTTCGATACCAAGCACCGGTATCCCCTTCTCCTTGAAGTTACGCAGGAGATAACCATCGTTACTGGCGATCTCCACTATTTGACTGGATTGGTTAAAGCCGAACCGGCTGATCATCTGTTCGGTATATGCGCGGGCGTGGGCAAGCCACGTATCGGACCATGAAGAGAAATAAGCATAGTCGCTGAAGATGGTCTGCGGGCTCTCGAATTCTTCGAGTTGCACCAGCCAGCACTGGTCGCACACGCGGGCATGAAGAGGATAGAACGGCTCCATCTGTCCCAAATCCTCGGAACACAGATAGGAATTGGAGAGCGGCGACATGCCGAGATCCACAAAGGTATGAGTCAGCGGTGTTCCGCAAAACCGGCATGTCGGAGCTTTCATGAGTTCCCCTTTGCCAGAAACCTGTCGATCTGCTCTTCAGTGATTAGCCGTACTGAAGACTTGTCCCGTTGAAACTGCTTATACCAATGAACCGTCCATTCCAGTGCCTCGGCAAGATCAAGCTCGGGCGACCACCCCAGGAGATTCCTGGCCTTGGCGCTATCAAGCCGCAAGGTATGCGCTTCGTGCGGCTGCGGTATACCATCCTGTTCCCACAGCGTGGCCTCTCCCCAGAGGGCTGTCGCCCTTTCCACGATCCATGATACCGGACGTGCATCCTCGTCAGCGGGGCCAAAGTTCCATCCATCAGCAAATCGTCGCCCATCTTCCCACAGCCGCTCTGCCAAACAGAGATAGCCGTTCAAGGGCTCCAGTACATGCTGCCAGGGCCTGACTGAATGGGGGTTCCGTATCTTTACTACCTGACCGTTCATAAGGGCCTTCATTATGTCAGGTAGCAACCTGTAGTCGGCCCAATCGCCTCCGCCGATAACGTTCCCTGCCCGGACGCTGGCGACGGCCGTACTGTTGTCATGAAAGAAAGACCGACGATAAGCGGCGGTTACAAGTTCGGCGCATCCTTTGCTGCTGGAGTACGGATCATAGCCGCCCATAGGATCATCTTCACTATATCCCCGATCGAGTCCACTGTTTTCGTAACACTTGTCGCTGGTGACGTTGATGACAACGCGGATGCCTCCATATTGCCGCACCGCTTCAAGAAGGTTCACCGTTCCCATGACGTTGACGGCATATGTTTCGACCGGCTCATCGTATGAGGTCCGCACCAGTGACTGGGCCGCCATGTGGAAGACTATTTCTGGTTTGTGCTTGATCAGTGTTGATGCGAGATGATCCAGGTTGCGGACGTCTCCGTGGACTGATGTCATGCCTTGAGCTACGGATGCAGCGTCAAAGAGGTTTGGTGTTGTCGGTGGTTCGAGGGCATAACCAATGACCTCCGCGCCAACACGCTGGAGCCACAGGGAGAGCCACCCCCCTTTAAAACCTGTGTGGCCAGTGATCAGTACCCGTTTCCCTTTCCAGAATTCAGGATTCATCACCGGACTCTCACCATATTTGCCACGGCGCATTGCCTGACGCCCATAATTCTTCGAGATAATTCTTGTCGCGCAGCGTATCCATGGGATGCCAGAACCCTTTATGCAGATACGGCGAAAGGTTCTTCTCCTTCGCAAGCCGCTGAAGCGGCTCCAGCTCCCACGGAGTGGCATCTCCCTTGATGTAGTCGATAACCTTGGGAGAAAGGACAAAGTAGCCGCCGTTTATCCAGCCGCCATCGCCCTGGGGTTTCTCCAGGAAACTGACAACTCTTTTCTCCTCGATGTTCAGCGCTCCGTATCGGCCGGGCGGCTGCACAGCGGTAAGAGTAGCCAGAGTTCCCTGTTTCTTGTGAAAGGCGACCAGTTTCTTGATATCGACATCACTCACGCCATCGCCGTAGGTGAAACAGAAATCTTCATCATCGAGATATTCTCTTACTCGCTTGAGCCGACCTCCGGTCAGGGTATTCTCGCCGGTGTCCACCAGCGTAACCCGCCACGGCTCAACGCTGTTATGGTGCACCTCCATCTTGTTGGAAGACATATCAAAAGTGACATCCGACATGTGGAGAAAATAGTTGGCGAAATACTCCTTGATCACATACCCTTTGTAGCCGCAGCAGATGATGAAGTCGTTGATACCGTGAGTGGAATAGGTTTTCATAATATGCCAGAGGATGGGCTTGCCGCCGACCTCAATCATCGGCTTGGGTTTAAGGTGGGTTTCTTCGCTGATCCTGGTACCGAGGCCGCCTGCGAGAATAACTGCCTTCATGAATGATCACCCCTTTCACACCATATTCTCCACATCTTTCGATACACATCTTCCATCTTGCGCGTAAACCCCTCCTCATCTCTTAATGGACTCAATTCCATCTGGCCTCGCAAGGAAGAGCGTATCTTTGCCAGTCGGTGGACGTCGCTTGCCAACTCAACAGCCTTTGTTACATATTCATCTTCATCCTTAGCTATCCATTCCGGATGCCCAACCCCATGCAGTATGCTGCTGCCAAGGCGCCCGACCGACGGTCGCTCCGCCAGCGTGATGTAGGGTACACCCATATAGATGGTTTCATAGAGGGTAGTGCCTGAATTATGTGGGAAGCAGTCCAGGCCAATGTCCATACTGCGTAAGGTATCCCACGGCGGGCTGTGAAACCCGATTTCCAGACGGTTACGGGTAATGCCGTATTGTGCAAAACGCAGCGCCATCCGTTCCTGTGTTATGGGGTCACTGAAGTTCGCGCTGTCCATGATAAACCGTGAATTGGGCACCGCATTAAGGATTGCCGCCCATGCCCGTATTGTGCGATGGTTGACCCGTACGGAACGAGTCAAAGTACCAAAGGTAATATAGCCTCGTTGGAGCGCAGGCAGACTATTGACTCCTCCCATACCCTCAGTCGGGCGGTACACATGGGATGGCGTAGTGACACGCCATGGTTTTTCGGCGAAAAGCCCTTCGCTGCCCGGCGGCGCGCTTATTTCGTCCGTGAGATAGTAATCTATTGCGCTGACTCCTGTCGTATAGCCGTAGCCAAGCCAACTGAGAGAAACAGGGGCTGGTTTTCGGGCGAAGGTGAGCAAGCGGTTAGCTGCGGTGTGACCCGCCAGCTCGACCAGAATATCTATGCCGTCAGCACGCACCCTCTCGGCGAGGTCTTCGTCACTCATCCCCTTGGTAGGAATCCAGTGATCAACGTAGTTCTTGTAGCGGGCGGTCATGTGGTCTTCCTTGATCAGTTCGGCGTAAGCGTATACTTCTACCTGCGTCTTGTCATGATGTGCCAGTAGCGGCTCCAGGAAATAGCGACATGAGTGAAGCCGAAAATCGGGAGAGACATAGCCTACCCGCAGACGACGGTCGGGGCTCCTGTCATTATGATGAGTGCGCCAGGTTGATCGCAAGGGCATGCATCTAGTCGCATCGAACTCCTGATACACCCGGTAAATCTCTTCAGCACTCAGGTTCGGCTGATAGTTTAAAGTAAACAGCATATTATCGAAGGCATCCGCATAATCGGGATTGATCTGCAGTGCTCTACGGAAGCTCGCCTCGGCTTCGTCAAGACGACCAAGGTCCTTAAGGACACTCCCCAGATTATTATGGGCCTCAAGATAATCAGGCTTAAGCAGTATTGCCTGCCGGAAACAAACTTCAGCCTCGTCAAGACGGCCAAGCCCCTGTAAGGAATTGCCCAGGTTATTGTGAGTCACAGCGTAGCCCGGTATCAGCTCCAGGGCTCGACGGTAACTGGCCTCAGCCTCATTCAGCCTGCCCCAGTCATACAGTATATTG
>JAOUDF010000252.1 GCA_029859385.1 Nitrospirota bacterium | reverse complement strand
ACGCAAACCACTGGTCGAACCTGGCGCGCAAAACAGTGAAGTTATGGTTAAAGGGTTCTGATTTAAACTCCTCGAAATCAAACTCTACCGACCCCACACCCTTCTCCGACATAAGGCCGTAACGCCGCCGGGTCACCGGTCTCTCGACAGGGGCCTCTTTCCAGAATTCAGGGATCAGTTTTTCCAGTACGGTGGAGTAGAGCACTCCGCCCATCACGTTCTTCGAACCGGGGTATTCCCCCCGCTCAAGGACGATGGTTTCGAGGCCCGCCCGGGCGGCGGTGATGGCAGCGGCAAGGCCCGACGGCCCCGCGCCTATGATGACGAGGTCGAATTTATCCATTTCTCATCTTTCGTATCTGCTCTGCTAGCTTCGGCACGACCTCAAACAGATCGCCCACGATCCCTATATCCGCCACCTTGAAGATGGGGGCATTGGGGTCCTTGTTTATAGCCAGTATCGTTCTTGAAGTCGCCATGCCGGCCAGGTGCTGCGGCGCTCCGGAGATGCCGCAGGCAACATAAAGTCGAGGTGAAACCACCTTCCCCGTCTGCCCAACCTGCTTTGCGTGGGGCACCCACCCTGCGTCAACCGCGGCCCTGGACGCCCCGGTAGCACTGGCATTGCCGAAGGCGCCGGCCAGTTCCTCGATGATCGAAAACTTTTCAGGCCCACCCAGCCCCCTGCCTCCCGAAACGATCACCTCCGCCTCGGTAAGCGCCACCGCGCCGCTGGCCTTCTGCTCATCGACCACCGTGCCCCAGGTAGAAGCTGGTTCGGGAAGCTCGGCAACTGCTCCGAGGGCGGCAATGTCGCCCGTATAGAGGTCATCCATGAACGATGACGTCCGGGCTGTGGCCACAGTGAACGACGCGCTGGAGGTCATCTCCGCCACCAGACGGCCGCCGTAGACGGGGTGGGTAAAGACCAGTGAATCACCCTTTGCTTCCACAGTCGTGAAATCGGGGACAAAGGCCCCGTTGAACCTGGCGGCAATACGCGATCCCATCTGACTCCCGAACGAGTCGTGGGGGAGAATCAGATAACCAGGCGGAGTCGCAAAGAACGAATCCATTTGTACCAGAGATGAAAAAAGGGCTGAGGAAGGGACCTTCAAAACCTTCAACTCGCCCCCGGCAGCAGCAACAAGTCTCTTTGCAATCCCCGCCGCAACCGCAGAGGGGCGGGTAAGAGCACCGTCATTTTTCTTTTCGATGGCAACCCAGATATTCATGCTACACCAGTCCTTTCTCCCTGAGCCGCTGGACCGCCGCGGACACCACGGTATCGACATCCCCCGTAAGGACCTCACCGGCCGTACGTTCCGGAGGGGTCCTGAGCACGGTCGTTGACACGTGCGACTCATGGGTCGAAGCCGCCACCACGGCAATCTCCTTTTTCTTTGCCTTCATGATCCCGGGAAGGGAGGCATAGCGCGGGGTGTTGAGGCCCTTCTGAGCGGTAAAGATCGCGGGGAGTTTGACCTGTATCTTTCGAGAGCCGCCCTCAATCTCCTGCTGGGCAACGGCAACTCCATGGTCGTCGATCTCCAGCTTCTGCACCGTTGCGACACAGGGCAGGTCGAGGAGCTCGCCAATCATGGCTCCAACGGCAGCCGCCCCGTCGTCAACGGCCTGCCTGCCGAAGAGGAGCACGTCGAAAGAGAGCGTCTTCAGCGCGTCGGCCAATATCCTTGCCGTAGCGGAGACATCCAGCCCCGTGCAGGAATCGGCCCATACACGGACCGCCTCGTCGACCCCCATGGCAAGGGCACTCCGCAGCGCCTCATTAGACCGTTCGGGGCCAACGGTGATCACGGTTACCGTCCCCCCATGTTTTTCCTTCAGCTGGAGCGCTTCCTCCACGGCATACTCGTCATAGGGGTTCATGACCCACTGGAGGTCGGCGATGTCGAGTTTCGCACCCGAGGTGTCGATCCGAAGTCGTGCAGCGGTATCGGGTACCTGTTTGATACAGACAACGATATTCATGAGAAATTAGCCTTTCGTTTCTCCAGGAAGGCCCGGATGCCCTCCTCTTTGTCGCTCGTTTCACAGAGTTTGCCGAAAAGCTCGGCCTCGATGGCCTGCCCTTCGGCGAGATCGGTTTCCATCCCTCTTCGCACCACTTCCAGTGTCGCGGCGATGGCCTCTCTGCCCTTCGACACAATTACGTCAGCCAGGGAATGGGCAGCTTTCATTAACTCATCGTCCGGGACAACCTGATTCACAAGTCCCAGATGCGCCGCCTCAGAAGACTTTACCGGGTTACCGGTTAAAAGCATCTCCAGCGCCTTTGTCCTGCCAACGAGGCGGGAGAGCCGCTGCGACCCTCCATAGCCGGGAATGATCCCGAGATTGATCTCAGGCTGGCCCAGTTTCGCACTCTCCGCGGCAATCCGCAGATGACAGGCCATGGCCAGTTCGTTGCCGCCGCCGAAACAGCATCCGTTGATGGCCGCAATGACAGGAACCGGCAAGGCCGCCAGTTCGTCGAGCTGTCCCTGGGCTGCGCGCATCCGTGCCCTTCCCGCTTCGGCTGTCCTCAGGGTATCGAGCTCCCGGATATCGGCCCCGGCACAGAAAAACTTCCCTTCCCCGGTCAGGATGATCGCCTTCACCCCGGTTGCAGCCAGATGTTTCGTTGCCGCCGTGATTGAGTCGAGAACAGCGGCAGACAGGGCATTCACCGGGGGATTGGCTATGGTCACCACGGCTTTGCTGTTTTCTGTTTCGACCCTGAGAAAAGGGAAATCCATGGGTTTACCGCTCCGCGAATTTTGCATCCTTCCAGTAGTCATCGATCGTCTGCTGGATATTGTTGATGGCCTCGTCCTGCCTGACCGGTGAAAAGAGGTGCTGGAACCGCCGCTGTATCTTCAGATACTCCTCGACAGGCTTGAACTTTGGCTTGTAGGTGTGCACCACTTCACCGGATATCGCTTCTTTCAGCGGCCAGATGCCGGTATCCACCGCCAGCTCCCCGAGATTGGCCGACTGGGCCGTATCGATACCCCAGCCGGGCGGACAGGGGGCGATAGAAATAAAGAGCTTGGGGCCATGGAAATTCCCGGCCTTTTCAAACTTCCGCGCCAGGTCCATCGGATGGCTGGGTGATACCGTCGCCATGTAAGGCGGTTTGTGGGCCCGCCATATTTCGAACAGATTCTTCTTCTGCTGCTCCGTCCCCACCGGGTGAATCCCCACCGGCATCGAGGTGCCTGTCCGCGACCCGAAAGGTGACGCGCTGGACATCTGGAAACCGGTGTTGCCAAAGGCCTCGTTGTCGTAGCAGAGATAGTAGAAATCGAGACCGCGATGGATCGCCGCCGATGTTGCCTGAAGCCCGATATCATTGGCCGAACCATCGCCGGTCAGCACCACCACCTTCATGTCTTCTTCGGGCTTGCGCTTCCCCTTTGCCTGAAGGACATCGAGGGCGTCTCGCACCCCTTGAGCACCCGCTGGTGCGCAGGCCATGGCCGTATACATCCACGACGACATGAAGGGGGTAAAGGGGTAGCAGCTCAGCAGACTGAAACAGCCTGCCGCGTTGACAAACACCACGTTTTCGCCCAGCACCTTGTGGGCA
>JAOUDF010000038.1 GCA_029859385.1 Nitrospirota bacterium | reverse complement strand
ATATCTATGGCTCAGAGGTTTCAAGCATGCCCGAAACCCGACTCCCTGCCATCCGTAAACAGTACATCTCATTCATCTTTCAGGGGTTCAACCTTTTCCCCGCCCTTACCGCCTATGAAAATGTTATGCTGATTCTCGGCCTCAAGGGCATAAAAGGAGCCCAGGCGGACAGGACGGCGAGAGAGCTCCTCTCGGAAGTAGGGCTGGCGGAACGAATAAACTTCCTGCCCCGGGACATGAGCGGTGGACAAAGACAACGAATAGCCGTTGCCAGGGCTCTGGCAGCCGACTCACCCCTCATCCTGGCTGACGAGCCCACCGGAAATCTCGACCATGAAAACGGCAGAAAGGTGATGGAGATGCTTAAAAAGCTCGCTGCCGAACAAGGGAAGTGTGTGGTAGTGGCGACCCACGACAACAGGATAGAAGACATTTTCGACCGTATCCTCTACATGGAAGATGGGAAGATGATTCGTGAAACCGCAAGGGGGGGCTCATGAAAAACGGACACACGGGCATAATAGTAGTAGCCCTGCTGGTGCTGGTGGCGGTTGGTCTGGCCATGTACGGCCCTTCGATGGTAAAAGAGAAGGTTGCTCCGGCTGTAAGCAGTACTGCCAGACCGTCGGCTTCCATTGTCACCGCAAAGGGGCTTGTGGAAAGTGAGGAGGAGATAGAGATCGGGAGTCCGGTATCGGGAACTATCCGGAAGATTTCCTGCGATGAAGGCGAGATGGTAAAGAAAGGCCAGGTGCTTGTCATCCTGGAGGATGAGAAGATACGGGCGGAAATGCGGGTTGCCGAAGCTGCCGTCAGAGAGGCAAAGGAGGACCTGAACAGGCTCAAGAAAGGCTATCGTGAAGAAGAGATACTGGAGGCATCAAGTGACGTCAAACGCGCCGAAGCAGTTCAGGCCCAGGCTCGCGACGAATATGAGCGACTGGGAAGGCTCTACGAGAAGGGTGCCGTCACACTGGTTGAATTGAACAAGGCGAAGGAGAGAGACGACATAGCCGCCAGCGAGCTCGAAGCAGCCGGAGCGCGACTGGACAAACTCGAGAGCGGGGAACGGAAAGAAGATGTCGCTCAAGGAGAGGCCGCTGTTGACAGGGCCTTGGCGGAACTTCGCCACAGGACAGCCCTGCTGAAAGATTATCGCATGATCTCACCCTTTGATGGCGTGGTCGCAGACAGATTTCGCGACCCGGATGAGACCGTGGATGTCGGCACGGCTATCCTCAAAATCATCAACACGGGAAAATTCAGGGTACTGGCGGAACTTGAGGAAACCGACGTCGGCAAGATTGCTGAAGGCGCTTCGGTGGACGTAGTTGCGGATGCCTACCCCGCCAAAATATACAGCGGCAAGGTTTACCAGGTACTGCCGGTGGTAAAGAGAAAGAGTCAGCAGACCTTTGACCCGGTTGCTTCATTCGATGTCAACGTACAGGATATCCATATCCGCCTGGACGATTACTCCAGCCTGAAGAGCGGCATGAGCGTTACGGTGAAATTCAAGAAATGAAAAAAAGCCCGGTTCTGCTCCTTATCTTTCTTGCCTTCTCCATCGAAGCTTCGGCAACAGAGCTTACACTGGACGACTGCGTCACGATGGCAAAGGAGCGGAATGGTCGGTTGAAGGCAGCGGCCATGGATACTGCCGTAACCGGGCATGAAGAAGAAATCGCCTTCACCAGGCGTCTTCCGTCCATCAAGGTTGATGGCCAGTACACCGCCATCGACAGAGAATACACCTTTGCCATAAAAAGAAATGCGTTTGGTCCGGGCGTTCCCGCGACTGAAGTCGATATCTCGGCCGGAGACCGGGATTTCTACTCACTGGGGGTGCATGTCGACCACCCTCTCTATACCGGCGGCAACCTGACCCACGCATGGGAAAAAGCCAAGATCCGGCGAGAAGGAAGCTTCTACGCGGAAGCCCGGCAGGAACGGCTGCTTGTCTTTGAGGTAAAACGCGCTTTTTTCGAAGCCCTCCGGGATGAACTCACCGTTGATACGATCGAGAAGGTAGTGGCAGCCAGATCCGAACGACTTCGGGCAGCAAAGGAAAAACTCAAGGAAGGATTTGCAAAAATAGAGGATATCCTTCGCCTGGAAACCGACCTTTCAGCAGTGGAGCTCGATCTTTTCCGGGCACGGCAGCGGTCTGAACTGGCAATGCGCCGGGTCAAGAGACTCATCTATTATGAAGACCCGTCGGAACTGGTTCTGAAGGGAGCGCCCACCAACCTTCTCTTATCCTCTCCGCTGCAGGACCTTACCACATCGGCCCTGAACAATCGGGAAGATCTTAAGGAATCCCAGGCACGAGTAAAGGCCGCGGGAGAGGATATAGAGATCGCGAAAAGCGACTACTATCCTGAGATATCACTCAGGGGCAGCTACTTCAGGCAGGAAGAAACCGAACTGGCAAAACCCGAACTCTGGATGTTTGGCGCCAGACTCGACTGGACCATCTTTGACTGGAACAGGACCCGTTCTGAGGTCAACAAGGCGAAGGCTGCCCGGGACAGGCTGCGCTATGCCCATGAGGAACTGCAGAAAGAAGTCATCCTTGAGGTCGAAGAAGCGTGGACAAGCATTATGGAACTGGAAAGGGTTGTCGCCTTCCGGGAGGAACTCTGCCGATCTTCGGAATATTACGTCGCGCAAACCATGAACAAGTACGCGGAAGGTACCGTTCTCCTTGCCGACCTGCTGGAACAGGAAGCGCAACTTGTGAAGGCATACAAGGACTATCTGGCGGCCATCAACGACCTGGACATTGCCCATGCCTATCTCGAGGCAACGACAAGTATCGTATCACCCGACTGGATTACGCCAAAAGAGCTGTACAGACTGGACCTGAAAGATATCTCTGACAAGGTTGCAGAAGCCAGAACTGCTCGTAAACCGGAAAGCTTCCCCTCTGCCCCGAAGAGCCGTGCAAAAGGGAAACCATGACCGCTCTGCCTGTCCTTCTCAACAAATACTGACGCAGACCTGACGCCCAGTACTCAGCCCATTGCGCATCGCAAGACGCCCGACAAGCCAGCCCACGCAGTCCCTAAAACTCTATCTGCGCCCTTACCAGCAAGGCATCTTCCACATCGGTGACGTTGCCGCCGTCGTGAGTAAAGATGTTCGATGTACCGCCGGGCAGGTCGTTGCTGGCCTCGGAATGCACCCAGTCGATCATGAGGCGGGTCATGCTGTTGGGGTACCAGTTGATACCCGCGGTCCAGGCATCACCCTCGTTGGCGTAGCTGGTGCTCGATACGGCAGTCCAGCCGGAGTAGAGACCATTGGTCTGGAAGAACTTGTCGTCAACCTCAAACCATGAGTAGCGGGCCGCCAGCTCCCACGCGCCCCAGTGTCCCTTGTCGATATCGAACGGTTTCTTCACCTTCTGCCTGATGGTGTTGCCGTTCTTGACCGACCGCTGCTCGCCGGTGAGGAACCAGCTGGTGGCGACATAGCCGCCTTCCACATCGGCCTTCTTTTCGAAATCATAGTTTGTCTTCAGGAGTTCTCCCTTGAGCATGGCCGGGCCATAGAGCAGCGTGGCCTCAACCCCCATGCGCTCCCGCTCGAAACCTCTACTGGTGGGGATGGCGGCAACAAAGTAGTTGTTGCCGCTCCTGCTCTCGGTCTGCAGGCGGATATCGTTGCTGTTGACGCCATTCTGCTGACCGTAGCCGTACGAGGCGCCAATCCATGCCTGGAATGGCCCCTCCCTGCCCACTGTCGGATTCAGGACAACCCTGGCGGCGTAGTCGAAGTCGTCGCTGTTCTGCGTCCCGTTCTCACCCGACCCGTTGAATAACCCGGCATAATAGTAGATGAGACCGCCGAGGGGGCTACCGTGCACGGCGATGCCGCGGTCATATTCGGGGGTGAGGGCCGAACTGATGGTGGCGATCTCCAGAAACTCGTAGTACTTGGAGGAGCAGAGGATGTCGTTGCCGAAGGGGTAGTAGATCTGGCCTATGGCAATCTGGGCATTGGGGAAATACTTGAAGTTGATGTAGCCGTCCTTGAGCTTGGCCTGTCCGTCGGCGAAGTCTACGGAAATCTTGTAGTCGAAGTACTTGTAAAGGGTACCCCCGGCCTCGAGACGGACCCGGCGGATGTCGAAGGTGTCGTTCTTGTTACCGTCATTATAATAACGGAAATCGGCCTGTATCCGTCCACCCAGCTGAAGCAGGAACTCCTTGTCCGGACTTTCCATCCTGAAGCCGTCCTTGAAGGAGGTCTTTATCTCTTTCTTGCTCTCCTTCTGTAACTCATCAAACTGCTCGTCGGTAAGGATACCCTTGCTTTTCAGTATCTCAAGAAGCTTGTCGGAAGCATACGATGTACCTGCCGCACTGAGCAGGAGCGCAAAGGATAACAGTACCGCGATCTTTTTCATCCACCCTTCTCCTTTATCCCGCTATTGATGAAATGTTGTTGAATAGAGAAACAGCGCCAGGGCCGTTCGATAATGCTCAGGAATGATAGGAAATCAAGGATGTGAGGTCAAATAAGAAATACGGATGGAGTGGCTGTTTTTCGTCGCAGAATTCTTATACGACAAATTCGCGCTAAACAGCCACTGCCTGGCGCAGGCGGCGCAGGACCTTCTCGCGTCCCATGATCTCGATGACCTCAAAGATACCCGGGCTTACGGTGTTGCCGGTCAGGGCAACCCGCACCGGCTGGGCAAGGTCGCCAAGCTTTACGCCGTGGGCATCCTTCACCTCGTGGAATATCTTCTCGATGGCGTCGTGGCTGAACTCGTCCAGCGCATCGAGCTTTTCCGCAATCTCATCGAGAAGCGACAGCCTCTCGGGCTTGAGGTGTTTCTCCCGGGCGGTCGGGTCGATCTCGATATCCTCTGCGAGGAAATAGCGGCAGGAATCGGCCAGTTCGATAAGGGTACGGCTCCGCTCCCTCAGCGACTGAATGATACGACCAAGCAGTTTCCGGTCTACGGTAGACTCGTCGGTGATGAGCCCGCGCTCCTTCAGGAACGGCAGCGTGAGGTCGAGCAGGTGCTCGATGTCTGCGTGGTTGATGTAGTGGCTGTTGAGCCAAAGCAGCTTGTCGGGGTTGAAGACCGCCGCGGACTTGCCGACCGCCTCCACGGAGAACTTCTCCACCAGTTCCTCCCGCGTGAATATCTCCTGGTCTCCGTGCGACCATCCGAGGCGCACCAGGTAGTTCACCAGGGCGTCGGGCAGGTAGCCCATCTCCTTGTAGACCATCACCGACGTGGCGCCGTGGCGCTTGGAGAGGCGGGTCTTGTCGGAGCCGAGGATCATCGGCACATGGGCAAAGATCGGCTCGGGCAACTCCATGGCACGATACATGAGCACCTGCCGTGGGGTGTTGTTGAGATGGTCGTCGCCGCGGACAACGTGAGTCACCCGCATGTCGGCGTCGTCCACTACCACGCAGAAGTTGTAGGTCGGGTTGCCGTCGGAGCGCAGGATGATAAGGTCGTCGAGCTGGCTGTTCTCGAAGGTGACGGCCCCCTTGATCATGTCGTTGACGATTGTCTGCCCGTCCTGAGGTGCCTTGAAACGGACGGCAAAAGACTTGTCAGGAATCGCCTCCTTCAGGTCGCGGCAACGACCGTCGTACTTGGGCACGCGCCCTTCGGCCAAAGCCTGTTTGCGCCGCTCGTCCAGATCTTCAGCCGTGCAGTAGCAGCGATACGCCTTCCCCTCGGCCATGAGCTTGTCCGCGTATCCCTTGTAGATATCCATCCGCTCCGTCTGGCGGAACGGCCCCTCGTTGTAGTCCAGCCCCAGCCAGTCCATGCTCTGCAGGATGGCCTGGATCGACTCCTCCGTCGATCTCTCGCGGTCGGTGTCTTCGATGCGAAGGATAAAGGTGCCGCCGGTCTTTCTGGCAAAAAGCCAGTTGAAGAGCGCAGTACGGGCGCCGCCTATGTGGAGGTAACCGGTAGGACTGGGAGCGAAACGGACGCGGATATCAGACATTGCTATGGACCTCTCACCTCAAAAAAACAAAGGCAGGCTGACGGTAGTCAACCTGCCCTCTGAAACGTTTCCGTTCAGTTAAACCTTGAACGGGTTGGTGTACACGAAGATGATAACGAATACCAGGGTGTAGATAACAACGGACTCGATCATGGCGATGCCAAGGAACATGGTCGTGGTCAGCTTGCCGGAGATTCCGGGGTTCCTTGCCATGCCTTCGACGGTCTTGCCAGCGGCAATACCCATGCCGATGCCGCCCCCAAGGGCAGCGAGGCCCAGTCCGATGACGCAGGCAACAGCCACCATGCCATAGTAGCCCAGCTTGTCGCCACCGGCAGCAGCCATCTCCTCAGCGAATGCCATAGGCGCCATAAGGGCTACCAGTGCCAGTACGATGGTCAGAATTGCAGTCTTTTTCATTTCTTTCCCTCCTTTCGTCAGTTTCTTTTTTTAAAAACGGGTAGACTTCATCGCCTCTTCAGAGGTTTCTTCAATATGGCTCATGGCGTCGACATAGCTCCCTTCGGCCACATGCTCGGTGTGATCATGGGCATGCTCGATGGCGCCGCCGATGTAAATCATGGAAAGCAGCATAAAGACAAATGCCTGCAGGAAACCGATGAATATGCCGAAGGCCATCATGGGCAGCGGCACAAGAAAAGGCACCAAGGCAAACAGGATAAGAAGAATCATCTCCTTGCCGAAGATATTACCGAAAAGCCGCATGGCAAGGGACAGGGGCCTAGCGAGGTGCGAGATGATCTCTATGGGGAACATGAGCGGCGCCAGCCATGGAATAGGGCCCATGAAATGTTTGATATAGGCGCCGAGGCCGTGCACCCGGACTCCTTCGTAATTGTAGACGAAGAAGACGATGATCGCGCAGGCCGCGGTGGTATTGATGTTGCCGGTAGGGGGAACGAATCCGGGCACGAGGCCCATCAGGTTTGAAACAAGGATGAAAAGCCCCAGGGTGGCGATAAGGGGGAAATACCGCTCCCCTTCCTTGCCCATGGTGGCCTCGACGATGTTCTGGAGGGACTCAACCGTCGCTTCGAGGAAGTTCTGCCAGCCCGTGGGGACCATCTGCAGGCGGCGCCGGACAAGAAACGCAGTCACCCCGAGCAGAAGCATTACCACATAGGAGTAGGCAACGTGATCCGGCACTCCCTGAATGTGCAACAGCAACGGTGCGTGTTCCAAAACGACCTCCCGGACCTCTTGAAAAATTACTGCCCAAACAAGGCGCGGATACTAGACGATTTAAACAATTCTGTCAAGGAATTTTACGACTTTGGCCCCTCGGCGGCGACCAGTCTCAGGTCCGGTATTCTGCGTTGATCTTCACATAATCGAAGGAAAAATCGCAGGTCCAGACGCTGGCCGAGGCGTTACCGAGACCGAGTTCCACCGTAATGGTAAACTCCTTCTGCTTCATGATGATTGAAACCGCGGCCTCCGCCTCGGGACCAAGCCCCATCCCCTTCTCCACCATCTGCGCGGTATCGAAGAAGAGCTTCATCTTCTCCTGCTCCACCCGCGCCCCGGAGTAGCCCACGGCGCAGAGGATCCGGCCCCAGTTGGCGTCTTCCGCGAAAAGGGCCGTCTTTACCAGCGGCGAGTGGGCAACGGCAAAGGCCGCCTTTTCGGCATCGGCCTCGTCCACCGCCCCCGTCACCCGCACCTCCACCAGCTTGGTGGCACCCTCGCCATCCTTGGCAATCAACCTTGCCAGATCGAGGCAAATCTGGTGCAGCGAAGCGCTGAATGTATCAAAATCGCTTCCCGGCCCCGCAATAGGCGGATTCCCCGCCGCGCCACTGGCCAGAAGCAAAACCGTGTCATTGGTGCTCGTGTCGCCGTCTACCGTTACCCGGTTGAAGGTCTTCCTCACCGACTCCTTCAGGGCATTATCAAGCATGGGCGCAGTAATGGCGGCGTCGGTCACGATAAAGGAGAGCATGGTCGCCATATTGGGGTGGATCATCCCGGCCCCTTTGGCCATGCCGTAAATGGCAACTTCTTTCCCTCCAATGATGCAGGTCGCCGTGGCAGTCTTGCAAAAGGTGTCGGTTGTCATAATGGCATTGGCGACGCTGTCCAGGCCGTCGGCCATCAACGCAGTCGCCGCCTTTTCTATACCCGCCGATAGTCGGTCCATGGGCAGGGGCTGGCCGATTACCCCGGTCGACGCTATGTAGACCTCGGTCTCGGAGACTCCCAACACCTCTGCCGCCTTTGCTGCCGTGGCAACCGCATCCCGCATGCCGACTTCGCCGGTGCAGGCATTGGCACAGCCGCTGTTGACAACAATCGCCCGACCGTTGCCGCTCTTGATCCGCTCCATATCGAGCAGTACCGGAGCCGCCTTTACCGCGTTGGTGGTAAAGACACCCGCCGCCACCGCCGGTGTCTCGGAGAAGATAACCCCCACGTCCAGTCGTCCGGCCTTCCGTATTCCCGCCGCTACTGCAGCGGCCTTGAAACCTTTGACGCTCGTCATTTCTTACCCTCTATTTGACAGACTGCAAAAAACCTGAAGAGCTCTGTTTTTGTCATTCCGGCGAACGCCGGAATCCAAGCAGTCTCACAAACCCTGGATACCAGCTTACGCTGGTATGACAACTATTCTCGATTTCTACGGGAACACCGCGGCCCCGAGAAGCCCCGTCGTTTCAGGCAACCCTGCCATAAGGTTCATGTTCTGCACCGCCTGCCCCGACGCCCCTTTTACCAGGTTGTCGATCACCGAAACCACCACTACCTGGCCAGTCCGGGGATCAAAACCGACCCCGATCTGACAGTAATTGGAGCCGCGCACATGGGCCACATTGGGGAACTGCCCTTCGGTCAACACCTTCACAAAGGGCTCTCCTTTATAGAAATCCTGATAAAGCCCCGACAGGCGCCCGGCATCGACGCCTAAAGTATCATTGAGCCGCGCATAGATCGTGCTGAGAATCCCCCGGTTCATGGGCACCAGATGGGGAGTGAAGGTAATCCGTACCTCCCGCCCGGCGAGAGTGCCAAGGGTCTGCTCGATCTCCGGGGTGTGCCGGTGGGCGGCCACCTTGTAGGCCATGAGCGCCTCGTTGGCCTCGGGATAGTGATAGGGCAAGCCCAGCCCCCGCCCCGCACCCGAGACGCCGGACTTGGCATCCACCACAATTGTCTCGGGATCAATCAGCTTATTCTTCACCAGCGGCGCCAGCCCCAGCGCTGTTGCCGTCGGGTAGCAGCCCGGATTACTGACCAGCCGCGCCCCGGGAATCTCGGCCCGGAACAGCTCCGGCAGCCCGTAGACCGCCTCACCCAGCAGGGTGCTCTGCGTATGCTCCTCACCGTACCACTGCCGGTAGACCTCGGCATCCTTCAACCGGAAATCTGCCGACAGGTCGATAACTTTTTTACCAAGCTTCAGGAAGTCCGCCGCCGCGTCCATGGCCGTCTTGTGAGGAAGAGCCAGAAAAACGATGTCGACCCGGGGAGCGATGGCAGCAGGGTCCAGTGGCTCGCACTCAAGGTCGAGGATGCCGACCAGCGACGGGAAGACCGTCAATATCGGCTTGCCTGCGGCCTTTTCGGAGGTGACCGCCGCGATTTCGACATCCGGATGCTGCATAAGCAGCCGCAGCAGCTCAATGCCGGTATAGCCCGAAGCCCCTACAACAGCGACTTTTATCATGATATCCCTCGCTTACCCTAAACAACAGACGTTCGGGAATGTACCCCATTCCAACAAAAAAAGGAAGGCCTTGTGGGCCTTCCTTTCGATGCACAACAACGGTTCCGGACCGTTACCTCTTGGAGAACTGGAACCTTCTCCGGGCAGACTTGAGACCGTACTTCTTACGCTCTTTCGCCCTGGGGTCGCGGGTAAGCAGCCCTTCCGGCTTCAGCTTCGCCCTCACCGTGGTATCGGTAAGGAGCAGCGCACGGGAAATGCCGTGCCTGATGGCACCGGCCTGTCCGGAATGCCCGCCGCCGGCTACATTCACGAACACGTCGTACTTGCCGACCACGTTCGCGATCTCCAGCGGCTGGTTGATGATCATCTTGAGGGGCTCACGACCGAAATACTCGTTGATATCCTTGTCGTTCACCACAATCTTGCCGGTGCCGGGCTTGAGCCAAACCCTGGCGACCGAGTGCTTTCTCCTGCCGGTTGCGGCATATTTCGCTGCTTCAGCCATTTACTAACTCCTTAAACCAGTTCAATCTTTTCGGGTTTCTGGGCCTCGTGCGGGTGCTCCGTACCGGCATACACCTTCAGCTTCTTTATCATCTGCCTGCCAAGGCGATTCTTGGGGAGCATCCCCTTGACGGCAAAGGTCAGTATCTTCTCGGGAGCCTTCTCCAGCAGTTCCTTGGGCGTCGCCGCCTTGAGACCGCCGGGATAGAAGGAGTGGCTATAGTAGACCTTGTCGGTCAGCTTCTTGCCGGTCATGGCGATCTTTTCGGCGTTGACCACCACCACAAAATCGCCCGTATCCTCATGAGGAACGAAAGAAGGCTTCTTCTTGCCCCTGAGAACGGCCGCTATCTCGGAAGCCAGCCTGCCGAGCACCTTGTTTTCGGCATCAACCAGATACCACTGCTTTTCAATATTCTGCTTTGTAGCCATTACAGTTTTCATGTTTTACCCCTGAAGCCACACGATACAATAAACTGATTCTGCGAACAAGAAGTGCAAATTATAGGTTTTTGAAGCGACTTGTCAAGAAAAATTCTACTGTCGGCTTTATTTTACCCGACTGACTGACCGACAACCTTCCTGTACCACTCCACAAAGAGGGGTACCCCCTTCTCGACCTTGGTGTGGGGATTGTAGTCCAGCAGGCGGCGAGCCTTGGAGATATCGGCATAGGTCTTCTTCACGTCCCCGGGTTGCGACGGGAGGTAGTTTATCCGGGCCTTTTTGCCGACGGCCTCTTCGATGAGCCGTATGAGGCGTTTCATGTCGGTGGTCTCCGACTCGCCGAGGTTGATGATCTCGAAGGGGTAGCAGCGATCGATGGCAGCCACGACGCCCTGGAGGATATCGTCGACATAGGTGAAGTCGCGCAGGGCAGAACCGTCGCCGTAGAGGGGTATCTCTCCACCGGTGTCGATGAGGTGGGTGAACTTGTGGATGGCCATCTCGGGGCGCTGCCGGGGGCCATAGACGGTGAAAAACCGCAGACAGGTGACGTTCATGCCGTAAAGGTGATGGTAGTTGTAGCAGAGTAATTCGGCCGCCTTCTTGGTTGCGGCATAGGGGGAGACAGGGAAGTCGACCCGGTCGTCCTCGCTGAAGGGGACCTTTTCATTGTCACCGTAGATGGACGAGGTGGAGCCGAAGATGAAGTTCTTCATCCCGTGGCGTTTGGACAGCTCCAGCAGGTTGAGAGTGCCGCGGACGTTGACCTCTTCGTAGAGGAGCGGCTGAAGCACCGACGGCCTTACCCCGGCCCTGGCGGCGAGGTGTACGATATGGGTAAAGGGCTCACCGTCGAACAGTTTTTCGAGGAAAGGCAGGTCGCAGATATCCCCCTCGTGCAGGGTGTAGTTGGGGTTGGCCAAGTGGGCGACGATGTTGCCGCGCTTTATGGCGGGGTCGTAGAAATCGTTGAAGTTGTCGACACAGACAACCTTACGGCCCTGCGCCAGCAGCTGATCGACGAGGCTCGACCCGATGAACCCTGCCCCACCGGTAACCAGTATCCTATCCACGGCCCACTCCGGTGTATTTGAAGCCCAGATCCTTCATCCGCGACGGCTCACAGATGTTGCGTGCATCAACCACCACCGGCGCCTTGAGCAGGGTTTTCATCCGCCCCATGTCGAGGCTCCGGAACTCGTTCCACTCGGTCATGAAGACCAGCAGGTCGCTGCCGTCGGCGACGCGGTAGGCATCGTCACAATACTCGACATCGCGCCCCTTGAGCTCGGCGGCACCGGTCTCCATGGCGGCGGGATCGTAGGCCTTTACCCTGGCCCCCGCATCGGTGAGAAGCTTGATGATGTCGACGGCGGGAGATTCGCGGATGTCGTCGGTGTTGGGCTTGAAGGCAATGCCCAGCACGCCCACGGTCTTCCCTTTAAGGGTGCCGACGGCGGCGGTGATCTTCTCGAAGATCCGCTCCCGCTGCCGCTCGTTGATCCCGATGACGGCATCGACGATATGGCACGGCGCACCGGCATCCTCGGAGATGTACTTGAGGGCCTTGGTGTCCTTGGGGAAGCAGGAGCCGCCGTAGCCTGGGCCGGGGTGGAGAAACTTGGAGCCGATCCGTTTGTCGAGCCCCATGGCCTTGGAGACATGGTGGACGTCGCCGCCGATCTTGTCGCAAATGTTGGCCATTTCGTTGATGAACGATATCTTGGTGGCCAGGAATGCGTTGGAGGCGTATTTGATAAGCTCGGCCGTCTGGAGGTTGGTTACCACAAAGGGGGTCTCGATGAGGTAGAGCGCACGATAGATGTCCTTCATGATGGCAGCGGCCTGGTCGCTTTCGACGCCGAGCACGACGCGATCGGGGCGCATGAAGTCGCCGATGGCAGAGCCTTCACGGAGGAACTCGGGGTTGGAGACGACATCGAAGTTGACCTTCGCCTTCTGGTTCGCCTCGATCACCTTCCGCACCCATGCTCCGGTACCGACGGGGACAGTGCTCTTGTTGACAATGACTTTGTAGTCATCCATGCAGCCGGCGATCTGCTTCGCCACCGTCTCATAAAATGACATGTCTGGCCTGCCGTCGGGCCCCTCGGGGGTCCCCACCGCAATGAAGATGACCAGCGATTGCTTCACCGCCGCAGGCAGGTCGGTGGAAAAGAAGAGCCGTCCCTTGTCCACGTTTCGCTTGACCAGCTCATCGAGACCCGGCTCGTAGATGGGAATGATCCCCTTCTTCAGCGCCTCGATCTTCTCCGCGTTGGAGTCGACGCAGGTGACGTCCATACCGAAGTCCGAAAGCCCGGCCCCGGCCACCAGCCCGACATAACCCGACCCGATTACCGCTATGTGCACATTTCCTCCTGAAATATATGAATCTGTCAACAAACAAGGGTTGAAGAATAATGTACAAAAACAAAAAACTCAAGCCACAAGGCACTTGAGTTTTTAAAGGAAGAACTTTCAACTGAAGATATTGCGCTTACGAAGCCCCACCGGAAAACCATGCCACGGTTTTTCTAAGCCCCTCATCAAAACTCACCAGCGGCTTGTATCCAAGGTATTTCTCCGCCAGCGAGATATCGGCGAGGGAATGCTTGACATCGCCACGACGCGGAGCGGCATACTCGGCGGGTAGATTGTGCCCCATGATTTTGCGGATGCGGTCGAGCAGCTCATTGAGGGTAAACCTCTCCCCACAGGCGATATTGAAGACCTTTCCCGGCGCCTCGGGGGCGGTGCAGGCCAGCAGGTTGGCCGAGACGGCGTTGTCGATATAGGTGAAGTCCCGCGACTGCTCGCCGTCACCGTATACCGTAGGTGCTTTCCCCTCCTGAAAGCGGCGCGTAAAGATCGGAATCACCGCTGCGTAGTGCGACTTGGGGTCCTGGCGCGGACCAAAGATATTGAAATAGCGCAGCGCCACCGTCTCAAGCCCGTAGAGCTGATAAAAAACCCGACAGTAGTATTCACCGGTCAGCTTGTTGATGGCATAGGGTGAAAGGGGGGTGGGGATCATGTCTTCCCGCTTGGGAAGGGTCGGGGTATCGCCGTAGGCCGACGACGAGGCAGCATAGACCACTCGCTTGGCTCCGGCATCCCGGGCAGCGACCAGCACGTTGAGGGTGCCGGTGATATTAACCTCGTTGGAGGTAAGAGGATCTTCCACCGACCGCTGCACCGACGGGAGGGCAGCCTGATGGAGCACGTAGTCGACTCCCTCGGCAGCCTTCTTCACGGTGTCCATGTTCCGGATGTCACCCCTGATCACCTCGAGGCCACTGTCGAGGCCCTTGAGATTTTCATCCCTCCCCGTGGAGAAATCATCGAGGATGCGAACGCGGTGGCCGTCTTTCAGGAGACGCGCCGTAATGTTGGAACCAATGAAACCCGCACCGCCGGTGATAAGATAAAGTGCCATCAGAGCCTCACCACCTTTCGGCTCTTTACCCCCTTGAGTGCGTTACGGGTATCGACTACGCAGGGGCTTTCGGCCACGATCTTCTTATAATCGATACCGCTGTGGTTGGTGATGATAACAGCACAGTCGTACTTACCGCAGGCGCCGTCGAGTTTCTTGATGCCCTTCATCTTGAACCCGTGCTCGTCGAAGGACGGGATGTAGGGGTCGTAGTAGTCTACCTTCGCACCTTTTTTCTGCAGGAGACCTATGACGTCCAGCGCAGGAGATTCCCGGATATCGTCTATGTCCTTCTTGTAGGCCACGCCAAGGATGAGGACTTTCGCCCCCTTGATGCACTTGCCCTGGTCGTTGAGGGCATCGGCGACCCTGGTCACTACATGGGCCGGCATATTGCCGTTTACCTGGCCGGCCAGCTCGATGAACCGTGCCTCGAAACCGTAGGACTTGGCCTTCCATGAAAGGTAGAAAGGGTCGATGGGAATACAGTGCCCGCCCAGGCCGGGACCGGGATAAAACGGCATGAAGCCAAAGGGCTTGGTGGCCGCTGAATCGATGACCTCCCAAACGTCGATCCCCATCCTGTCGCTCATCAGGGCGATCTCGTTGACAAGGCCGATATTCACACTGCGGAAGGTGTTCTCCAGCAGTTTGACCATCTCGGC
>JAOUDF010000251.1 GCA_029859385.1 Nitrospirota bacterium | reverse complement strand
ACCGAAGAGGAGATCACCATGGTCATGAACAGGCTCAACAACAGGCCAAGAAAATGTCTTGGATTCAAAACCCCGAGGCAGGTATTCTACAAACTCTCAACCGTTGCACTTACTTGTTGAATTCGCGTGATTTTGAAGTCGCCCTTCTTCTCCAAAGCCTCAACCCGACCACCGGCTCAAGTTACCGAGATACATTGCCGAATATTAATCTACTAACCAGCGACCTTAAGACCCAAGGCCATTCAAACACATAACCTTACTTTTGCTCAAGATGAAAATCCTCATCGCAGACGACAGCGCCGACAACCGTGACCTGTTGAAACATATGATCAGTCAGCGCGGTCACACGGCCATTGAAGCAGCCGACGGCAGGGCGGCGCTGAAGAAGGTCCGGACGCAGCGCCCCGATATGGTTATCTCGGATGCCGTAATGCCGGTAATGGACGGCTTTCAGCTTCTCAAGGAACTGAAGACCGACCGCGATCTTCGCGGTATTCCCTTTATTATCGTTTCAGGTCTCTATGACAGCCCGGAAGAGCGACGGCTCGCCGAGTCGCTGGGCGCCAGCGCCTTTCTCACCAAATCGATGCGCCTGGATGAGATGTGGGGACACATAGAGTCGGCGATCAACAACCACCCTCCCCAGTCTTGCCCTGAAAGAAGCAGCCTTCCGACCGATGAGGAGTTTCGGGAAGACCATATGCGTATCGTCGTTTCGAAACTGAAGGAAAAGGTTGAACAGCTTGAAAGAGAGGTCGACGAGCGGTCAAAGGCCGAAAAAGCACTGAAACAGAGCGAAGAGCGTTTCCGCAAGCTGGTGGAGTCAACCACTGACTATATCTATACCGTCGAGGTCAGTAAAGGGTTGCCCACCAACACTGTGCACGGTCCCGGATGTGTCGCCGTCACCGGATACGAAGCGGAGGAATATGAGGCCGACCCCCGTCTCTGGATCAGGATGATCCCCGAAGAAGATCAGGATGTCGTCCTCGCACACTCCTCCATGGTCCTGTCCGGCGACAGTCCGCCGCCACTAGAACACCGTATTACCCACAAGGATGGCCGGATTCGATGGATCCGCAATACCGTCGTTCCCCGCTTTAATGCAAAAGGAACCCTTATCGCCTACGATGGCCTCATTGCCGACATTACCGACCACAAGGAACTGGACATCACCATTAGAAATGCAGCAACGGAATGGTCGGTCACTTTTGACTCCATGGCCGACGGCGTATCGGTCCACGGTGCTGACCATACCATACTCAGGGTTAACGAGACTCTTTGCCGGATACTGGACAAATCCATAAATGAGATACTCGGAGAAAAGTGCTACCGGCTGTTTCACTGCACGGACGAACCTATCAGCGACTGCCCGTTGACCAAATCTGTAAAGACAGGAGAAAAAGAGTACATAGAGCGATTTGAGCCTACTGTTCACGGTGGCAGATGGATAGCCATTTCAGCCTCTCCGGTCAAGGACGAAAAAGGAAGAGTCACCAAAGTGATCCATGCCGTCAGGGACATAACCGAGCAAAAGAAACGGGAAGAGCAACTACGGCGCCAGTTGCAGCATATGGCCGCCCTGCACAGCATCGACCTCGCCATAACCTCCAGCCTCGACCGGAGCGTGACGCTTGGCGTAATCCTCGATAAGGTAACTACGGAACTCGCTATCGATGCAGCCGATGTCCTCCTGTTCAACCCTCACCTTCAGATCCTTGAGTATGCTTATGGAAGAGGCTTCCGGACCCAGGCACTGCGTCATACCCATCTGAAAATAGGCGAGTGCTACGCCGGGAAAGCAGCCCTTGAGCGACGTATAATCACCATACCGGACATGACCGAAACACCGGGAGAGTTTGTCCGCGCAAAGCTTCTGGCCGACGAAGGGTTCGTAACCTACCATGCGGCCCCGCTCATTGCCAAGGGGCAGGTCAAAGGCGTCCTCGAGCTCTTTCACAGGACAAGCTTCAACGCCGACGACGATTGGCAGGAATTTCTCAAAACCCTGGCAACCCAGGCGGCCATCGCCATCGATAGTTCGAGCATGCTGGACGAGCTGCAGCGCTCCCACGGAGAACTCACCCAGGCCTACGAAACCACGCTGGAGGGATGGTCCCGCGCCATGGACCTGCGGGACAAGGAAACGGAAGGGCATTGCAGGCGGGTCGCCGAAATGACCCTGCGCATGGCGCGTGCCATGGGCATAAGCAGTACCGACCAGGCTTACATGTACCGGGGCGCGCTCTTGCACGATATCGGCAAAATCGGCGTCCCCGACCATATCCTGCTGAAGCCTGCCCCCCTGACCGAGGAGGAATGGGCTATCATGAAACGCCACACGATCCACGCCCACGACCTGCTTTACCCTATACAGTTTCTCCGCCCGGCCATCGACATCCCTTACTACCATCATGAAAAATGGGACGGTTCAGGCTACCCCATGGGCCTTAAGGGAGAAGAGATTCCCATTGCGGCGCGCGTATTCGCCGTTGTCGACGTATGGGACGCCCTTCGCTCCAACCGCCCCTACCGTCCTGCCTGGCCCGAAGCAAAGGTGCGGGAATATATCAGGTCGCTCTCCGGCACCCACTTCGACCCGAAGATTGCCGAGATATTCCTCGCCATTGAGTGGTAGTCCGATCTCCTCCCAACTTCCTTAGCGATTGACAGCAGGAAACCCATCGTGATACCGTTTGAAGACAATTGAATACCTCTGCCGAGGTGATCCGGTCGAAACCGGCCGGATAGAATAGGGAATCCCGTGAGAACCGGGAGCGGACCCGCCACTGTAAACGGCGACGAAACCCACAGATCAACCACTGTCACAGCGATGGGAAGGTGTGGGAAGTAGGATGACCCGTAAGCCAGGAGACCTGCCGCGGCATAGCTTGCGCCTCTGATGGAAAAGGAGCCGCAAGGACAACAAGGGTTAAAAACGTAAACCCTCAGCTTTCACGGCTGGGGGTTTTTTATTTGGAGCCTGTTTCATGCATATCTCGGAAGGAATCCTTCCCGCGCCACATGCCGCCGCCTGGTTCGTCGCCTCGGCGCCCTTCATCTATGCGGGACTGAGAAAGGTAAAGACCGTATCCCGCGAGGTACCGTCGTTCAAGGCGCTGGTTGGCATTATGGGCGCGGCGGTCTTTGTGATCTCGGCCCTCCCCATACCGGTACCCTTCACCGGCACCTGCTCGCACCCTGCGGGTACGGGAATGGCGGCTATTCTCGTGGGACCATTTGTCAGCACGCTCCTTTCGACCATTGCCCTGCTTATCCACTCGCTTTTCATGGCCCACGGCGGCATCACCACCCTTGGCGCCAACATATTCAGCATGGGGGTCATGGGCTCCTTTGCCGGATACGCCGCATTTCGAGGCCTTCGCGCCGTCAATGCCCCCTTCTGGCTGGCCGCCTTCGCCGCAGGCCTGGCATCGGACTGGGCTACCTATACGGGGACGTCGCTGATCATGGCCCTGGGCCTTCACGGCAACGGCTCCCTCTGGGGCCTCTTCGGGGCCATCATGCTGGCCTTCGTGCCGACCCAGCTCCCCCTTGGAATACTGGAAGGAATCATCACCGCGGGGATGGCGGGGTATATCCTCAAGCATCGGCCCGATATCCTGCTGCAACTGAAAGTCATCCCT
>JAOUDF010000250.1 GCA_029859385.1 Nitrospirota bacterium | reverse complement strand
GAACAGGGGTATCACCGGATAGAGCTGATTTACCATAACTGGGAAGGTGCCGCGGCGGTCGGGCTTTATTGGAACACGGGATACGGCGACCACCCTGTTCCGACCGACATGCTCTTCCCTGAAGAAGTGATCGACCCTGTGACGCTGGGGCCAAAGGAATAGGTTCCAACCCCGTCGAGCATTCCCTACACTATTTCCGTCGAGATTCCAGATGGGCCCGGATAAGGGCCCTGGCATGGGGTCTCATCCCAGTCTCTTCGGTATCTGAGAACCACAGTCTCAACAGGCCCGTAATAAAAGTATAGGTATCGAGGGCCAGCAAGGAAGGTTTAAGGCCTTCGCGAAGTATTGCCGCTGCTTTGGCCTCACGGTACGATTCTTCCAGTTTTCTGGTGAATTCGTTGCCGGGCTTCATTATCTGGGCAAGGACTTCCCTGAAATCTCCGGCATACTCGCACTTGAGGGTCATAATGTCGAAGGTCTGGCGAGTGGCCTCGTCCTCCTCCACCACGCGCAGTATTTCCAGCAGTACCAACTCTATTCCCGTTAAAGGATCAATATCTTCTCTGCCGCTAAGAGTTGCATCGATGCGGTCGAGCAAGGGAAGGGTTGCCTGGTCTCTAAGGGCGTAAAACAGCTCGGTCTTGTTGGTAAAGTGCCAGTAGATGGCGCCCCGGGTGAGCCCGGCCTCGGCCGCGATCTGTTCCAGAGATGTCTGGCTTACCCCGCGCTCAGCAAATACGGCGCGGGCGGCGTCGATGATCTGCTGCCGGGTTGCGGCAGCTTCCTGTTTGGTTTTTCTGGCCATTGACAGTTTCCCTATTTACATACATTCATGATTGTATATACTTACCTGAAGTAATGCAATCCCTGAGAGGTAACGATGATAACTACCTGTAAGTCACGGAAATTCTCTGTCTGGGCCCCGTTGCTTCTGGTTCTCGTTGTGGGGCTGTCGGCCTGTTCCAAGCCCGATAAACAGTCCGGGCCGACTCCCGGTGGTCCTCAGGGTGGCCCGCCGCCTGCGCTGCCGGTGACGGCCCTCCCGATGAAGCCTGCTGACGTCGCTACCAGCGTGGAAGCGGTGGGGGAGACGGAAGGCTCGCGGGAGGTCGAGGTCAGGGCCAGGGTCGGTGGCATTCTCCTCAAGCGGCTCTATAATGAAGGTGCTTCCGTAAAATCCGGTCAGACGCTGTTCCAGATCGACCGGGCGCCCTTCGAGATAACCCTTGCCCATGCCCGAGCCCAGCTGGCGGAACAAAAGGCAAGGGTGGAGCAGGCAAAACGCGAGACCGAGCGTCTCAAGGGGCTTTTGGCCCAACAGGCGGTGAGCCAGCGGGAATATGACGACAGCGTCTCCGGCGTCGCTCTTTCCGAGGCCGGGCTTCTGGCAGCCCAAGCGAGGGTGCGGGAGGCCGAGTTGAACCTCTCCTATACTTCGGTGACGGCACCGGTTTCGGGTATCTCCGGCCGCGCGTTCCGTTCCGAGGGGACGCTTGTATCCACGGGCCCCGACAGTCTCCTTACCACTCTTGTGCAGATTCAGCCTCTATGGGTGCGTTTCAGCCTGGGCGACAGCGAGATGGCCAGATTACCCGGCGGCAGGCTTACCCCTGGAGTGGTAAAGGGGGTAGAGTTGATACTTCCCGATGGCTCGGTTTATCCAACAAAAGGTCGCCTGAACTTTGCCGCCAGCGAGATAGATCCCCGCCTCGGCACCCTCCAGTTCCGGGCTGAGTTCGACAACCCGAAGGGTGAGCTTCTGCCTGGCCAGTTTGTCCGGGCGCGGGTCCTCACCGGAGTCCAGAAAGGCGTGTTCCTTGTACCGCAGAGCGCGGTGATGCAGTCGGAAAACGGCAGGGCGGTTTTCGTCGTCGGCGCGAACAACACGGTGGAGCCGCGGCCGGTAACGACCGGTGACTGGCACGGCACCGACTGGGTTATCCTTGGCGGCCTGAAAGAAGGCGACAGGGTGATCGTCGACAACCTCATGAAGCTGCGTCCCGGCGCTCCGGTCATGCCGCACGCCCCGGGTGAAAAGCCGGATGGCCCGCCCGCGGCTCAACAGGGCGGTTCTCCTGCTGCCCCTCAAGCCGCTAAGGCCAGATAAGGGCTGAACCATGTCCCGTTTTTTTATAAACCGCCCTATCTTTGCCTCGGTCATCTCCATCGTCATCGTCATTGCCGGACTGGTTGCCTTCCAGGTGTTGCCGGTAGCCATGTACCCCGAGGTGGCCCCGCCCACCATCACCATTACGGCGGCCTATCCCGGCGCCAGCGCGGAGACTCTCACGCGGACGGTGGCTTCACCGATCGAGCAGCAGCTCAACGGCGTTGAGGGATTGAGTTACTTTACCTCGGCTGCGGCCTCCAACGGCACGATAACTATTACGGCAACCTTTGAAGTAGGGACCAACGCCGATATGGCGCTGGTGAATGTGAGTAATCGGGTAAAGGCGGCCGAACCACGTCTTCCCGAAGAGGTCCGCCGGTTCGGCGTCAACGTCCTTAAACGCTCCAACGATATTCTGCTGGTTATCGCCGTCCATTCTCCGTCGGGCGCCCATGACACCCTCTTTCTCAGCAACTACGCAACCCTGAATGTAATGGACCCGCTCAAAAGGGTTCCCGGCGTGGGCGATGTGAACATCTTCGGCGCCCGTGACTACTCCATGCGCATATGGCTCAAGCCCGACCGCATGGCGAAGCTGGGCATCACCACCAGCGACATAGCCCAGGCCATCCGTACCCAGAACACGCAGAACGCGGCGGGGAAGATAGGGCAGGAACCGGCCCTGTCCGGCCAGATGCTGGTCTACACGGTTACGGCCAAGGGGCGGCTCTTTGAGCCGGAGGAGTTCGGCAATATCATCCTTCGGGCCAACGGACCCAATGGGGCCCTTTATCTGAAGGATGTGGCGACGATCGAGCTGGGGGCTCAGGATTATGACTCGTTCACCACGCTGGACGGCAAATCGTCGGTAGCCATGGCGGTCTTTCTGCAGCCCGGCGCCAATGCCCTCGAGGTGGCGAAAAACGTCAAGGCGACGATCGAAGACCTGAAAACGAAGTTCCCCGAAGGTGTTGCCTACATGATCCCCTTCGATACCACCAGGTTTGTCGAGGCCTCCATCGGCGAGGTTATCCATACCCTCGTGGTGGCGGCCATCCTGGTGCTGCTGGTGGTCTTTGTCTTCCTGCAGAGCTGGCGCGCTACACTCATCCCGATGATCGCCGTGCCGGTCTCTCTCATCGGCGCCTTCGCGGGGCTGTGGCTCTTCGGGTTTTCCATCAACACCCTGACCCTCTTCGCCATGGTGCTGGCCATCGGCATCGTGGTGGACGACGCCATCATAGTGCTCGAAAACGTGGAGCGTCTCATGGCCGAACGCGGTCTCGCGCCGAGGGACGCCGCCATTGCGGCGATGAAGGAAGTGCAGGGCGCCATCGTGGCCATCGTGCTGGTACTCTGTGCGGTCTTCATTCCCGTGGCATTCCTTGGCGGACTGGCGGGCAAGCTCTACCAGCAGTTTGCGGTGACCGTGGCCATATCGGTAATCATCTCCGGTGTCGTCGCCCTTACCCTCACCCCGGCCCTTTGCGCCCTGCTACTGAAACCGGGGCACAAGGAATCGGTTCTCTTCCGCCCCTTT
>JAOUDF010000249.1 GCA_029859385.1 Nitrospirota bacterium | reverse complement strand
CCCAGACCATGCCTATTGCCATCTACGATGCCGTGCAGGCGGGTAACGACTCGCTGGCCAACATGCTCGTGCTGATCATGACGGTGACGGCTATCGTCGTGCTGTTGGTGGTGGGGAGGTTGAGCAGGAAGCGGGGGCGTCAATAGCCGCACCGCTTTTTGATCGGTTCAAAAAGATACTCAAGTCCGTTGACCTTTATCTCATAAACCGCCTGCAGCATCTCCCCCAGTTCACCATTGGGCCAGCCGTTCTGGGAAAACCAGACCACATAAGGTTCCGGCAGGTCGACCAGCCGTGCCCCTTCGTATCTGCCGAAGGGCATCCTTGTCTCGACCAGTTTCAGAAGATAGGTTGCGTCGGGAGTGACGACAATGCCTGGTTTGATCTCTTCCTGTGTCATCGCTGGTATCCTTCGATAATCTCCTGCCTTCTAAAACAATCAAGCGCATGGTCGTTTACCATCCCCGTGGCCTGCATGTGGGCGTAGATGATGGTTGAGCCCACGAACTTGAATCCTCTTTGGCGCAGCTCCTTGCTCAGGGCGTCTGATTCTTTGCTGGTAGCGGGATAATCGCTGAGCTTTCCGATCTTGTTCACGATGGGAGCGCCGTCTACAAACCGCCATATATACGCGTCGAAGCTGCCGAATTGCTCCTGCACCTCCAGAAAACGCTGGGCGTTGTTGATGGCGGCCGATATCTTCGCCCGGTTGCGGATGATCCCGGCGTTCGCCAGGAGCCCTGTTATCTTGCGGTCGTCATAGCGGGCCACCTTTTGCGGGTCAAAGTTGTTAAAGGCGGCACGGTAGTTCTCGCGCTTCTTCAGTACGGTATACCAGCTTAGTCCGGCCTGGGCAGCCTCCAGCGTGAGAAACTCGAAGATAATCCGGTCGTCGTGGACCGGCACGCCCCATTCATGGTCGTGGTAGTGAATATAATCGGGCTTGCCGAGGTCTACCCACGGGCAACGGCAGGGGGGATGAGGTGCGGTCATTGTTTCTCCTGATTGGCGGATGGCGGAGAGTGTATCACAGGGGGCGATACGATTGTTACCCTTTGACAGCATTGCGCCAAGCTGGTACCCTTCGATCGGTTTTTTTTACTCACTCAAGGAGGCAGAATGAAGGCACTGACAGCGGCGGTTCTGGGTGTGGCCCTGGTGGCGACGCAGGCAAATGCAGAGGAGAAGACGGCATTGAAGAGCGAAAAAGACAAAATAAGCTATAGCATCGGGACAAACATTGGGCAGAGCCTCAAGCGGGATGGAGTCGATGTTAATCCGGATACCCTTGCCAAAGGTCTCAAGGACGCCCTGAGCGGTGGAAAGCTGCTGATGACCGAGCAGGAGATGCGGCAGACGATGGAGAATTTCAGCAAGGAGATGAAGGTAAAGCAGGAGCAGAAGGCCTCTGCCGCCTCGGCAGGGAACAAGAAGCAGGGCGAGGCGTTCCTGACCGAAAACAAGAAGAAGGCAGGGGTAAAGACCACCGGTAGTGGCCTTCAGTACAAGGTTATCAAGGAAGGAACGGGGAAGAAGCCTGCGGCCACGAGCACCGTTACTGTTCACTACAAGGGAACCCTGATCGACGGGACCGAATTCGACAGCTCATACAAGCGGAACGAGCCGACGAGCTTCCCGCTGAATGGTGTTATCCCCGGCTGGACAGAGGGGCTTCAGCTGATGAAGGAGGGCGGCAAGTACCAGTTCTTCATCCCGTCGAACCTGGCCTATGGCGACCGCGGTGCGCCGCCGATGATCGGGCCTGGCGCTACGCTGATATTTGAGGTGGAGCTGCTTTCGGTAAAGTAGGAAAACGGCTCGCAGATGCTGCGAGTGCTGAGTAAACGTTGTGAGATGCAAAGAGGGCTACGGTAATTGCCGTAGCCCTCTGTTTTTGGGTGGAATAAACAGGGGGAGCGGCGGAAATTCAGCCTTTCCTGATATAAATCCTGATGCTGTCGGCTGCCTCTTTGATGTCGACCAGTTCGTTTCCGGTCATCTGTGCCCATACCGGCAGGTCTTTCCTGGAGACGGGATCATCGGTAATGATTTCGACTACCTGGCCAACCTCCATCTGCTCCAGGGCAAGGGCGGTTTTTACTGAGGGCATGGGGCAGCTGAGCCCTTTTGCGTCGATGGTTTTGTGGATACCTAACTGCCGACTTGATTCACTCATGCTCGTTTCTCTAGATAAAAAGATTTATATCAGAATCCTTGGCAATGGCCAGATATGAAACGGCGCCAAGGACATCGCCGCATTCATCGAGAAAATCCTCTTTTGTCAGTCCCATTATCGTCATGCTCATCTCGCAGGGGTAGAATTTTACGCCAAGGGCGCGGGCGGTAGAGATAAATTCAGGAAGAGAAGGGACCTTTTTCTGGCCCATCATCACCTTGAGCATGGCCGGTCCCATCCCCAGCATGTTCATCTTCGACAGTGCCAGTTTTTTGGCGTGACCATAGTTCATAAAGTTGAGCATCTTCTGCATCCAGTTCATGCCCTTGACCAGGCCGCCTTCCTTCTTGATGACATTCAGCCCCCAGAAAGTGAAGAACATGTTGACGGACATCCCCATCGAAGCGGCCGCGGTAGCGATGACAAACGAGGCGATCGCCTTGTCGAGGTCGCCGCTGAAAACGACGATGGTGACGGAACCCTTGGGTTTAGCTGGTTCAACCATGTGTGATCTCCCGTTCATAAGGTTTGCAAAGTCAGCTATTGTGTAGTCGTGATAGGGAGAAGTATACAGGCGGAACTGAAAATTAGCAATTTGGAATTTTCTGATGGACTAGACTTTTGCGGCGCGGAAATAAAGAGGGGGCGGTTTCCCGCCCCCTGTCTTATTTACTTCTTGGTGACCTTCTTGGCCTTGGCCGGGCTCTTCTTGGCCACAGCCTTGGTGGTTTTGGTAGCAGCTTTTTTCACAGGCACATGTATTACCCCCTTTCCGGAGAGATATTCTTATTGCATGGGGCAGGAAGATGCGCTGGCAATTACCAGGGCGCGTATCCAGCCGATGCAACGGGTCTCCTCACCGAGAGGCCCGGCCAAACCCCGAGTCGAGACTCCGGGGTTTTGAGATTCGAGGAAGGTTCCGCCGGAAGGGCGCCAACCTCTTCAGAGTTCACCCTGCGATTGTCCTGCGTGTTGTTTCCGCGTTCGGAATGGGCAATCTGCCGTGACAACAACCGATGGTTCATCTCTTTGATCTCCTTGAAAGAACGTCAAAATAATGCCGTTGAGGTCACTTATCGGTCGGAGTCGGAATTACTTTAATTTTTTTTGTACCTTGTAGCTTTCAGCCAGTACGAAGTAAGGAAAAGAGTTGGTGTGTCAATTTGTAATGTATTGTAATAATTGGTTTTTTATGTCGTGCTATGTGGGCGCGATGAAATTCAGGAGGGGCAAGTGTCTGTTTAAATACCCAGTACTGCCCGGCCTCTTGTAAATATTTCGGATGGGAAGCCAAGGGAAAGTTTTATTTGATAGTCTCTTTCGATGGAACTGGGTATACGATTGAGTTCACGTATTTTAGCCAGTGACAACCGACCGACGAAGACACGGGCGTCGATGGGCAGGGGCGCATCACTGCCGTGAATCAGTTTGTGGTGCACCTCGGGGTGCTTCAAAAGACCGAAGAGGCAGGGAAGGCGGATGGGGAGGCAAA
>JAOUDF010000037.1 GCA_029859385.1 Nitrospirota bacterium | reverse complement strand
ACTCCGCGCACATCGACACCTACCTGGCCGATGGCGGGTACAAGCCGCTGGCCAAGGCGCTGGAGATGCAGCCGCAGGACGTCATCGCCGAGGTAAAGACCTCCGGCCTTCGCGGCCGTGGCGGTGCGGGCTTCCCGACCCACATGAAGTGGGGTTTCTCGGCCGCCGACCCGAACAAGCCGAAGTACCTGCTGTGCAACGCCGACGAGGGCGAACCCGGTACCTTCAAGGATAGGCCTATCCTGGAGAAGGACCCGCATCTCCTCATCGAGGGGATGATCATCTCCGGTTATGCCCTTGGAGCAGAGTACGGTTATGTCTACCTCCGCGGCGAGTACCCGGCGGCGTTCCATATCCTCTACAAGGCGATCAACGAGGCGAAGGAGAAGGGGTACCTGGGCGACAACATCCTCGGCAAGGGGGTCAACTTTCATCTTGAAGTACACTCCGGTGCCGGCGCCTATATATGCGGTGAGGAGACCGCGCTCATCGAGTCGCTGGAAGGGAAGAAGGGGCAACCCCGTATCAAACCGCCCTTCCCGGTGAACGTGGGTGCCTATGCCAAACCGACGGTCGTCAACAACGTCGAGACCCTGGCCAACGTCCCGAGGATCCTCGAGATGGGCGGGGAGGCCTGGTCGAAGATCGGTGTCGAGAACTGCCCCGGCCCGAAGATCTATACCATCAGCGGCCATGTGGCCAAGCCCGGCGTCTACGAGCTCCCCATGGGGACGACACTTCGTGAGATCATCTTCGAGCATGCCGGCGGCATGAGAAACGGCAAGAAGTTCAAGGCGGTGATCCCCGGCGGTGCATCGACCCCCATGCTGGTAGAGTCGCAGCTCGACGCGAAGATGGACTTCAACTCCATGGCAGCGGCAGGCTCCATGCTGGGCTCCGGCGCTACCATGGTCATGGACGAGGATACCTGTATCGTCAAGACCTGCCTGATACTGGCCAAGTTCTTCACCCACGAGTCCTGCGGCAAGTGCACCCCGTGCAGGGAGGGTACCAACTGGCTCGAGATGATCCTCGAACGGATCGAAGAGGGGCACGGCAAGGAGGGCGACATCGAACTCCTCCTCGACATCGCCGACAACATGCGGGGGAAGACCTTCTGCCCGCTGGGCGACGGTGCCATCAGCCCGGTAACGAGTGCCATCAAGCATTTCAGGCCCGAATTTGAAGCGCATATCAAACAGCAAAGGTGCGTAGTACTTAAATAGGGATATTTTATAATTTGCCGTCATACCAGCGAAAGCTGGTATCCAGTGGTTTGCGGCTCTCTGAAAAGACTGGATTCCGGCATTCGCCGGAATGACAAAAATAATTCAGACATACTGTGAGGCCACCAAGCAGCATCGGATTTACTGAGAGAGAAGAGAGAATAAATTGTCAGAACAGCAGGCAGTACCTACCATAACCGTCACCATTGACGGCCAGTCAGTCATCGTCCCCAAGGGGTCGACGATCCTCGATGCGGCCAACGCCGCCGGGATATCGATTCCCGTGATCTGCTACCACGAAAAGCTCTCGCTGCTCGGTGCATGCCGCATGTGCCTTGTAGAGGTTGAAAAGATGCCCAAGCCGGTGGCGTCCTGCGTGACCCCGGCCAACGACGGCATGGTGGTGACGACCAAGAGCCAGGTGCTCGACAAGGCGCGGGGCGGTATGATGGAGTTTGTCCTCATCAACCATCCGCTGGAGTGCCCCTACTGCGACAAGGCGGGCCAGTGCGAACTGCAGGACCTGACCTTCGAGCATGGCTGGTCAGAGAGCCGTTTCCGCGAGACGAAGCGCCGTCCCGGCGTCAACTACGACAACCCGCTGCTGGAGCGCGACTACAACCGCTGCATCCACTGCAAGCGCTGCGTCCGCGCCTGCTCCGAAATACAGGGCGCCCATGCGCTCAACACGACCTATCGCGGCTGCCATACCATTGTCGGCGAATCGCCGTCGGGCAAGCAGTCCGCCTGTGAGCAGTGCGGAAGCTGCCTCGACGTCTGTCCGGTGGGCGCCATCAACGACCGTATGTTCAAATTCAAGGCGCGGCCGTGGCAGGTCGAGCGGACCGTCAACACCACCTGCACCTACTGCAGCGTGGGATGCACCCTTACCATGGACGTGCGCGACAACCAGGTGGTTCGCGTCAAGCCCTATGAGAATATCGGTGTCAACGAAGGGAACTTCTGCATCAAGGGGCACTTCGGTTTCGATGCCGTCCACTCTTCGGCGCGTTTCACGAAGCCTCTGACCAAAAAAGTCGGCCGCCTGAGCCAGTCGTCCTGGAACGATGCCCTCGACAGCGCCGCGTCGGCCCTGCGCGATATCAAGTCGAAGTACGGCGCCGACAGCATCGGCGGGATAATCACCTCCCGCGCATCCAACGAGGATGCCTACCTCTTCCAGAAATTCATGCGTGCCGTCATCGGGACCAACAACGTCGACAGCGGCGCCCGTACGGGCCACGCCGCCGTGACAGCGGCCCTTGAGGCCACCCTTGGCATACCCGCCTCGCCGTCGGCAGTCGGTGACATCGCCCTTGCCAGGACGATCTTTACCATAGGTGACGACATTGCCGCCACGAACCCCGTGGCCGCCCTCAAGATCAAAAAGGCCGCCTTCAAGAACAAGGCGAAGCTTGTCTGCGCCCATCACAGCATCACCTCCTTCGACAAGCATTACGCCCCCACCAGTCTGGTCTACGCGCCGGGAACGGAAGTCGACCTGCTCAAGGGGCTCATCAACATCATCCTGTCGAAGGGGCTGGAGGACAAGGACGTAACCGCAGCTCACGCCGACTGGACCGCAAAGGTAAGGGAGTCGGTGAAGGATGCCGCTGCTGCCGCGGTCTCGGCAAAGACGGGCATTGCGGAGGCGACGCTCACCGCTGCTGCCGAAGCCATTGCATCATCACCCCGCTGCGCCTTTGTATTCAGCCGTGGTCTTGCCATCTCCGGAAACGGCTCGGCTGCCGTCTCCCTGACGGCGGCGCTGGCGCTGCTCACCGGCAACCTCGGCGCCAAGCAGGGCGGACTCCATGCCCAGGGCGACAAGGCCAACGAGCAGGGTGTATGCGACGCGGGCGCGCTGCCCGACCGGCTGCCCGGTTTCGGCAGGGTGACGGAAAAGGCCGATCGCGACCGGTTCGAGAATGCATGGCGCGCCACCCTCAGCGGCCAGCCCGGCCTGAATGCCGCGGCAATGATCCAGGCGGCGCACGAAGGAAAGATCAAGGCCCTCTATATCGTCGGCGAAAACCCGGTCTTCAACTGGCCCGACAACGCCTATGTGAAAGAGGCCCTCTCGAAACTGGAACTCCTCATCGTGCAGGATGCCTTCGAGAACGAAACGACCGCCCTGGCCAATGTGGTATTCAACACGACCATCTTCTCCGAGAAGGACGGCACCTATACGTCGGCGGAGCGTCGCGTGCAGCGCGTCAACAGGGTTGTCCCCGCCGCGGGTGAGGCAAAGGCCGACTGGGAGATCATCTCCCTTCTGGCGAAGCAGCTGGGGCATTCGCTCAACTACCAGTCGGCGGAGCAGATATTCGCCGAGATGGCATCCCTTGTACCGTCGTACCAGGGGCTCACCTACGGTGCGGTCAGGCAGTCCGGCCAGCACTGGCCGTTCAATGCCGATGAGCGGAAGGGGAAGGCAAGCCTCTCCCTTGGCGACCTGAAGTTGGGGTGGGGTGATACGAAGACCAACGGTGCGGCGAAGCTTGCGACGAGTGCGGAGTTTCCGTATCTCCTCATGGTCGACAGGACCCATTACCACAGCGGCACCTCCACGCGACACGCGGAAGGGATCCTCAAGGCCCAGGGCGAGGCCCGGCTCCGGATGAACCCCGCCGATGCAGAGAAGATGGGGATCGCCGACGAGGCGAAGGTTGCCGTCAAGTCATCAAGAGGAATGGTGGTCGCATCGGCGAAGCTCGACAAGCGGCTGGCCCAGGGGCGCGTGGCGCTGACCAACCACTTTGCCGGTGCGGGGGCCGCGGCCCTTCTTGACTGGAAGGTCGATGAACATACAGGAACGCCTGTAATGCTGGGCTGTCCCGTGGCGATCGAAAGGGGATAACTGATGCCGGCAGGACTACTCGAGACCCTTTATACAGTAATCTACACCCTGGCCCACATTGTCGCCGTCCTTGTATTCGTGCTCCTCAACGTGGCCTACCTGACCCTCTACGAACGGAAGGTCATCGCCCACATGCAGGTGCGCGTCGGTCCGATGCGCGCGGGCTGGCACGGTATCCTTCAGCCTATTGCCGACGGTATCAAGCTCTTTCTCAAGGAAGACATCATCCCGGCAAAGGCCAGCAAGGCCGTCTTCATCCTGTCTCCCATCATATGTCTTGTACCGGCGCTCATCTCCTTCGTGGTGGTGCCTTTCGGCGGCAAGAGCGAGTTTCTCAGCAATCTGCTGGGCCGTGAGGTCAACTTCTACCTGGCCGACCTGAACATCGGCATACTCTACATTCTTGCCATCTCGTCCATGGGTGTCTACGGCATCGTCATGGCGGGCTGGGCATCCAACAGCAAGTACTCGCTCCTCGGCGGCCTGCGCTCCGCGGCCCAGATGATCAGCTATGAAATCGCCATGGGGCTCTCCATCATCACCGTACTGATGATCTCGCAGTCGCTGAGCCTGGTGGACATCATCAACTCCCAGTCGAAGCTCTGGAACGTCGTCTTCATTCCGGTGGGGACCATCGCCTTCTTCATCTACTTCGTGGCCGGCGTGGCAGAGACGAACCGCGTGCCCTTCGACCTGCCCGAAGCCGAAACCGAGCTGGTCGCCGGTTTCCATACGGAGTACAGCGGCATGAAGTTCGCCTACTTCTTCCTGGCCGAATACGCCAACATGCTGGTGGTGTCGGCCATGGCCGCCACCCTCTTCTTCGGCGGGTGGAGCGGGCCGTTCCTGCATCCGGTCATCTGGTTCCTGATCAAGGTCTACGCCTTTATCTTTATATTCCTGTGGCTCAGGGCGACCCTGCCCCGTTACCGCTACGACCAGCTCATGAGGCTGGGATGGAAGTTCTTCCTGCCGCTGGCGCTGGTGAATGTGCTGGCAACAGGATTGATGCTGTTGTGGGTGAAGTAGATTTGCAGTAGGATTGATGAGAGTTGGATTTGTCATGCCCGAGTGATTCTATCGGGCATCCAGAAAACTGGATTCCCGCCTTCGCGGGAATGACGACTTTCGATACGCAGAGGTAATATGTCGCTCGTTAAAAAGGTATTCCTGACAGATATCGCGAAGGGCATGTCCCTTACGCTGAAGACCATGTTCACCAAGCCGGTGACGCGGCAGTATCCCACCGAGGAGCGGATCGCCGAGCCGGGGTACCGGGGGCTTCATGCGCTGCTGCGGGACGAGGAGGGCAACGAAAAATGCATCGGCTGCGTACTCTGCGCCGCTGCCTGCCCGTCGCGCTGCATTGAAATCTATACGTCCGAGACCGAGAACCACAAGAAAGTCGTTGATGTGTACGAGATCAATCTGCTAAGGTGCGTTTTCTGCGGCTTCTGCGTAGAGGCCTGCCCCGTGGAGGCCCTGGCCATGACGCAGGAGTATGAGCTGGCCTGCTACGACAGGGAGTGCGGCCTTATGACCAAGGAGAAGCTCCTCGAAGTAGGGGACCGCAATCAGGATAAACCGATGTTTCTGGGAAGGCCCGACTAATCATGATGCTACAGGCCATATTCCTCTACTTCGCTGCTGTCATCGTCGGCTCATCCTTCATGGTGATCGTCATGAGGAACCCGGTACACAGCGTGCTCTGGCTGCTGCTGATGTTCTTCCATGTCGCCGGTCTGTTCGTGCTGGTGCAGGCGGAGTTCCTCGCGGCGGTGCAGATCATCGTCTATGCGGGGGCGATACTGGTCCTGTATCTGTTCGTCATCATGCTTCTCAACGTCGAGAAGGAACGGATGCGGCGGGCCGCCCATACGGGCTGGCTCTTCTACGCACTGATCGGCCTCCTCGTGCTCATCGAGCTCTGTGTCCTGATCGGCAGGTCGCACTTCAACGGCACTGTTGGTCCCTTCACCGTCGAGCGGGTTGCTACCGAAGGGAATTCGCAGCTGATCGGACAGGTGCTCTACACCGATTTCCTCTTCCCCTTTGAAATCGCCTCGGTGATCCTGCTGGTGGCAATGGTGGGGGCGATAGTGCTGGCAAAGAAGAAGTTGTTGCGATAAGGAGAAACTCTTGGTTCCTGTTTCCTGGTACGTAATCCTCAGCGCAGTAGTGTTCGGCATCGGGGTGATCGGCGTCCTGACGCGGCGCAACATGCTCATCGTCCTCATGAGCATCGAGCTGATCTTCAACGCCGCCAACATCAACCTCGTCGCTTTCTCCCACTATCTGCAGTCGCTGAACGGGCAGGTCTTCGTGTTCTTCGTGATTACCGTAGCGGCCGCCGAGGCTGCCATCGGCCTGGCCATTCTCGTATGCCTCTTCCGCAACAAGGAAACCGTGGAAGTGGATGACGTCAGCATAATGAAAGGGTAGAGACCTACATGCTCAAGTACGTCCTTATACCTATGATTCCGCTGGTTACCGCGACGATCGCCGGCGTCTTCTGCCGCTATCTCAAGGAGAAGGCTGCATGGCTCACCATCGCGGGCCTTGGCACCGCCTTCCTGCTTTCGATATCGACCCTCTTCGACGTGATGGGCGGCCACACGGTCAACGTCAACGTCTTCTCGTGGATCGTCTCCGATACCTTCAACGTCTCCATCGGCATCATGGTCGACCAGCTCACGGCGGTGATGCTCATCGTCGTGACCACCGTCAGCTTCATGGTCCATATCTACTCCGTCGGCTACATGCACGGCGATCCCGGCTACGCGCGGTTCTTCTCGTACCTCTCGCTCTTTACCTTCTCGATGCTGGTGCTGGTCATGGCCAACAACTTCCTGCAGCTCTATGTGGGCTGGGAGCTGGTGGGCCTGTGCTCCTACCTCCTCATCGGGTTCTGGTTCGAGAAGAAGAGCGCCAACGACGCCGCCAAGAAGGCCTTCGTGGTCAACCGCGTCGGCGACTTCGGCTTCGGCCTCGGCATCATGATGATCTTCCTCTACTTCGGCACCCTCGACTACACCCAGGTTTTCGGCGCCGCGCCCCAGCACCTCAATGATGCTCCGCTCGATATCGCGGGCCTTCAGGTGGGCGTCATCACCATGATCTGCCTGCTGCTCTTCTGCGGCGCCATGGGCAAGTCGGCCCAGCTGCCGCTGCATACCTGGCTCCCCGACGCCATGGAGGGCCCGACCCCGGTCTCTGCCCTCATCCACGCGGCAACAATGGTTACCGCCGGCGTCTTCATGGTCGCCCGGTGCAGCCCGCTCTTCAACCTTTCGCCCACGGCCATGGCCACGGTTGCCATCGTGGGCGGCGTCACCGCGGTCTTTGCCGCCACCATCGGCCTGGTGCAGAACGACATCAAGCGGATCATCGCCTACTCGACCTGCTCGCAGCTGGGCTACATGTTCTTTGCCTGCGGCGTCGGTGCGTACACCGCCGGTATCTTCCACCTCATGACCCACGCCTTCTTCAAGGGGCTCCTCTTCCTTGCCGCGGGCAGCGTCATCCACGCCCTCTCGGGCGAGCAGGACATCCGGAAGATGGGCGGCATCCGCAAGGATATCCCCGTAACCTACTGGACCATGGTCATCGGCTCTCTCGCACTGGCGGGAATTCCGCCCTTCGCCGGGTTCTTCTCCAAGGATGAAATCCTCTGGCTGGCATTCACCGCACCCGGCCCCGGCAAGTTCCTCTGGTTCCTCGGCGCAGTCGGTGCATTGCTCACCGCCTTCTACTCCTTCAGGCTCATATTCGTAACGTTCCACGGCAAGAAGAGGCTCGACCACCATGCCGAGGAGCATCTGCACGAGTCGCCCTGGGTAATCCTCGGGCCGCTCTGCTTCCTCGCGACCCTGGCAATAGTGGCCGGTTTCGTGGGTGTGCCCCACGTCCTGGGCGGGCACAACAACTTCGCGTCGTTCATGGCGCCGGTCCTCGGGCATCACGAGGCCGGTCACCATCCCGCGAGCCTGGAGCTGACCATGATGGTCATTTCCGTCGCCATCGCCACCACCGGCATCCTCTTCTCCGCCTTCGTCTACCTCAAGCGGAAGGAGATCGCCGAGGCCGCGGCAAGGAATTTCAAGCCGCTCTACAACCTGTTCTACAACAAGTACTACTTCGATGAGGCCTACGACGACATCTTCGTCAACAGCACCAAGGAGATCTCCGACGACCTCTGGAAGAAGGCCGACGCCAGCTGGATCGACGGCGTGGTCAACGGTGCGGCCAAGGTTACCCAGGCGCTGGCCCGGGGCTTACGGCGGCTTCAGACCGGTTTTGTGCAGCACTACGCGTTCGGTATGGTTACGGGGCTCTTCCTGCTCATAACCATCTACCTCTACATGAAATAGGGATTTGAGCGACTTATGACCGATTTCATCTTCAACCAGGTGTCGTACCCCATACTGACGATCACCGTCTTCATGCCGATGGTGGGCGTCTTCCTCCTGTTGTTCATGAAGGACGACCGCGCCGTCCGCTGGACTGCCCTTGGCACGTCGGTGGCGACCCTCATCGTCTCCATGCCGGTGCTCTGCCAGTTCGACACCACAACCTACAAGATGCAGTTCGCCGAGCACCACCAGTGGATCCCGTCGGTGGGGATAAACTACACCCTCGGTGTCGACGGCATCAGCGTCATCTTCATCTTCCTGACCACGCTGCTGACCGTCCTGTCGATCCTCTGCTCGTGGGAGGCGATCTCCAAGCGGGTCAAGGAGTTCATGATTGCCCTGCTGGTCCTCGACCGGTATGCTGGGCACCTTCGTCGCCCTCGACTTCTTCCTCTTCTACCTCTTCTGGGAGTCGATGCTGATTCCCATGTACATCATCATCGGTGTATGGGGCGGCGCGAGGAAGCTCTACGCAGCCATGAAGTTCTTCCTCTACACCCTGGCGGGCAGCGTGCTGATGCTCATCGCCATACTGGCGCTCTACTTCGCCGGCGGCCAGACCTTCGATGTGCTGACGCTTCAGAAGGTGAAGTTCGCCGCCGACATGCAGTTCTGGTGCTTCTGGGCCTTCTTTGTGGCCTTCGCCATCAAGGTCCCGATGTTCCCGTTCCATACCTGGTTGCCCGACGCCCACGTCGAGGCGCCCACCGCAGGCAGCGTCATCCTGGCCGGTATCCTGCTGAAGATGGGGGCCTACGGCTTCCTGAGGTTCTCGCTCCCCATGCTCCCCGAGGCCACCATGAATGCCATACCGGTAATCATGTGGCTGTCGGTCATCGGCATCATCTACGGTGCACTGGTGGCCCTGGTGCAGCCCGACATGAAGAAGCTGATCGCCTATTCGTCGGTAAGCCACATGGGCTTCGTGACGCTGGGAATCTTTGCCCTGACCCCGCAGGGGCTCGAGGGCGCCATCCTCCAGATGGTCAACCACGGCATCGTTACCGGCGCGCTGTTCCTCTGCGTCGGCATCGTCTACGACCGGATGCATACGCGCCAGATTGCCGACTACGGCGGCGTGGTGAAGAAGATGCCCGCCTACGCGGCCCTCTTCCTGCTCTTTACCATGGCCTCCATCGGCCTGCCCGGCACCAACGGATTCGTCGGCGAGTTCCTCTGCCTGCTGGGAGCGTTCCTCAAATTCAAGTTCTTTGCCGTGCTCGCCACCACCGGTATCATCCTCGGTGCGGCGTACATGCTCTGGCTTTACCAGCGCGTCATCTTCGGCGAGATCACCAACCATCACGTCGAGGAGATGAAGGACCTCTCCGGCCGTGAATGGCTGGTCCTTATCCCGCTGGTGGTCCTCACCCTCTGGATAGGGGTGAACCCCGGGCCGTGGCTCGACGTGATGCACGAATCGGTCAAGCACCTGGTCGAGCACGTAAACCACGCACCGGCGGCGGCAACTGCGGTGGCTGATCAGTTGAACCACGCACCGGCGGCGGCAGCCGCTGTGGCGGACCAGGTGAACCACGCACCTGCGGCGGCAGCCGCGGTAGCGGATGTAGTGGCGCATTAGGCGCGTCGCGCTCAAGAGTTGAAATTGGTCATTCCGACGGAAGTCGGAATCCAGTCTGTAAAGGCAGTAAAAAGACGCTGGACACCGGCTTTCACCGGTGTGACGAAGGCTGGTAAATGCAAGTTCAAGTTATATACAAACGGAGGAAGATTAGATGCCGGGTCTCGTAATACCCGATATTACCCCCATAATCCCCGAGATCATCATCGTCTCGTTCGGCCTGCTCCTGCTGCTGGTAGACTGCTTCGTGCCCAAAGACCGCAAGCAGATCATCGGCTGGCTCAGCATTGTGGGTATCCTCGGCGCTGCCTGGGCATCGTGCACCATCGGTTCGTCTCCCGACATGGTCACCTTCACCAACACCTTTGCCCTCGACCCGTACGCGTACTTCTTCAAGGTGTTGTTCTACATCGTCGCCATACTCTCCATTCTGCTCTCCCTCGACTACATGAAGGTCGAGAAGGCGAACCTCGGGGAGTATTACATCATCATCCTCTTTGCCACCTGCGGCATGATGATCATGGCATCGGCCATCGACTTCATCACCATCTACCTCGGGCTGGAACTGATGGCCCTTTCGGTCTACGTGCTGGTGGGCATACTGCGGCACGACCTGCGCTCAAACGAGGCGGCGCTCAAGTACTTCATCCTCGGCGCCCTCTCTTCGGGCGTGCTGGTCTACGGCATTTCGATCATCTACGGCGTAACGGGGACCACCAACCTCAAGGCCATCGCGACGTTCCTCACCCCCGACAAGCTCGATAATCCCGGCATCATCCTCGCCGTCATCATGCTGATCGTCGGCTTCGGCTTCAAGGTAGCGACCGTACCGTTCCACATGTGGACCCCGGACGTCTACGAAGGTGCGCCGACCCCGGTCACCGCCTTCATGTCGGTAGGCCCCAAGGCCGCCGGTTTCGCCGTTTTCCTGCGGGCGCTGGTCGAGGCGTTCCCCGCCGTGCAGGCCGACTGGACCCTGCTGCTGAGCATCCTGGCGGTCATGACCATGGCCATAGGAAACGTCGTCGCCATCGCCCAGACCAACGTCAAGAGGATGCTTGCCTACTCGTCCATCGCCCATGCCGGTTACGCCATGGTCGGATTCGTGGCGGGCGGGCCCGAAGGCTATTCCGCGGTAATGCTCTACCTGTTCATCTACCTCTTCATGAACCTCGGCGCCTTCGGCATCGTCACCATGATGCGCAAGGGGAACCGCTCTGCCGAGGAGCTCAGCGACTTTGCCGGCATGGCCAAGAGACAGCCCGGCCTCGCGCTCTTCATGCTCGTCTTCCTCTTCTCGCTGGCGGGCATACCGCCGCTGGCCGGGTTCATCGGAAAGTTCTACATCTTCATGGCCGCCGTCAAGGCCGGTCTCATCTGGCTCGCCGTAGTCGGCGTCATCTTCTCCGCCGTCTCCGCATACTTCTACCTGCGCCTCATCATGATCATGTACATGCATGAGCCGGAGAGGGAGTTCGAGTTCATCCAATCCGGGCCGCTCAAGGCTGTGCTCGGCATTTCCCTCTTCACTACTGTCTACCTCGGCGTCATGCCCGGCTGCGTGCTGGAGTTTGCGAAGAAGTCACTGGCAGGGTTGCTGTAGCACCTCGTTCTTGCTCGCCGATCAATACTTGACTTGCTCCCCATTTTTGCGTAACACTTGTTGTGCGTCTGCCTGTAATGTGAATCTTGCCCATTAAGATTTGTAACAGAAGGGACTAATTCTGTAGGCAGTGGCGATAAACAGTTATGAAACCAAAAAACGATGTGTTTTGCTTGCCGTGTTCTTTTGCAGCAGCGTATAGTTATTGGTATAGCTGGGAAAACTGGTTAATCTATTGTTAGGCGGGTAAAATGAACAATCAGGATGCACAGCCCGTGAGTCTCCTTTTCGATGAAGCAAAGAGCTTCTCGGAGAATTGCGAAGCATTCCTGTCGAGCCTTGAAATAATTGACGCAGCAATGGCCGCAATTTTGCGCGATAACTGGGATGCGCTGGTCACTATCGTCCAGAACGGGCAAAGGGATTCCAAAACACGAAGTGAGTTCAGCGCCAAGGTCGCGACGGCGCTTGACGCTCTCGCTGAAACGGCAGAGCCGAAGGGCGGTGCATAATGCCGCGCTACTTCCTCAAAAGGCTAGCCGTAGAGGGATTTCGCGGGATTAACAACGAGAATGACCCGCTCGATATCCAATTCCAGCCAAATGCCGTCAACTCTGTCTTTGCAGTTAACGGCATTGGTAAGAGTTCGATTTTCGAGTCGCTGTACTATGCGATCCACGGGACCATCCCGAAACTCCAGATACTCCAAGCGCAGGAACGCCCGCAGGATTACTACTCCAATCGTTTTCATTCGAAAAACGTCTCATCCATACTTGTTGAGTTTCAACCTGACGACGGCGCTGCCTCTGTCTCCATCCGGATTGATCGCGATGCGAGCGGTAATCGAATCGTTGCCAGCCCGAGTGGGTATTCTGACCCTGAAGGACTACTGGCGACACTTAAGGAGGCGTTCGCTCTTCTTGATTACCGGACGTTCGCCCGCTTCATCGAAGAATCACCGTTGGAGAGAGGGCGAACATTTTCTGCACTGCTTGGCCTCGCTGAATACTCGGATTGCCGACAGGCACTACAGTCCGCGTCGGACTCGCGCGCACTAAACACGGACCTTGAGGTCAAGGTTCTGGCAACGGAAATCGGCAATGTGCAAAAGGCGGCCCGGCAGGCTCTTGTCGGCCTGAGATCGAGCTATGAGAACTTCATTGGCAGGCCGCTTGAAGACGTAGACAAGCTTGATAAATATGCCATCGAGGTTGCCACTGCACTGGGCGATGTGGAGCTCTTGAAACCGTATCTTGCAGGTAAGCTCCTAAACGATATTGACTTCGATGTAATCAAGGCGGCGATCAAGACGGCCGAGGGGGGTGAGAAGCGGCGCGAACTCGAGAAGGTAGTCGAGGAAATCGCAACTCTAGAAGAGCTGGCTGTTCACGATCTCGGCGCTGTTGCAGCCGAGCAAGAAAAAATCGCTGCACTGATCGACGAACGGGATAAGTTTCTCACCTCCACCCGTGGCGACCTCTTCAAGCGACTATATGAATCCGCGAGCGATGTGATCTCAATGGATGCTTGGACGGATGATGAGAAGTGTCCGCTTTGCGAAAGCGAACTTTCATCGTCGATAAGTGGGCACGTGAGCACGCAATTGGCACAGTACGCTGATGCGGCCGCCAAGATCACTGAAATTGCGAACCTGTGGAAGGAATCCGCATGGAAGAAGTGTCTCGCAGACCATGAAACGGTACCGCTGCTGGCAATAGAGCCGCAGAAGCGGCAGTTATCCCTCCTGGATGAGAGTTTTTTATCAGGCAATATCTCAAAAGCTGAGCTAGCTGCTGTCGTTACATTGACCTCAGACCTGACAAGCAAGGTAGTAGTCGTTCTTAAGTCCGCGAAGAGCCAGAAAGCAGCACTCGAGAAGGAGCTTCCGCCGTCGCTCGTACAGCTAACGGAGCAGGTCGAGTACGGACGACAGTTCAAGGCTGCATTCAAGCTCTATCGGGACAACCAGAAGGATGAGGCCTCTCTGCAGGCACGCCTCGATATTCGCGAGCGATGGAAGACATTCATTTCCAAGGCGACAACGGTTTTTGCTGACGCCGAGGGGGCGTTGACAAAGGCCAGAATCAAGGGGATCGATACAGAGTACAAGTCCATGTTCCGGGAAATTATGCAGGTTGGCGACGTTGTCCCTGACCTGCAGCGGGATGACGACAGGGAAGATCTTCACGTACAGCTCAGCGATTTTCACGGGCAGCACAGGTTGTCCGCTCGGGCGCTCTTATCAGAAAGCTATCGGAACGCGCTTGCTATTTCGGTCTTCCTCGCCGCCGCGCTGAAACATTCGGGCGCGCCAAGGTTCGTTGTCCTGGACGATGTTACGTCTAGTTTCGATGCGGGTCATCAGTTCTGGGTTATGGAGTTAATTCGAAAAAAGCTTCAACATCCGCAGAACGCAGATGGTTTGCAGTTCATCATCCTGAGTCACGATGGGCTGCTTGAGAAGTATTTTGACCGGCTGGGAGGAACAGCTGGCTGGCACCACAACAAGCTTCAGGGGGCGCCGCCAATGGGGGCAATCTTGCATCAGGCCCAAGGCGCGGATCGACTCAAAACGACAATAACAACACTGCTGGTGGCCGGTCAGGTCTCGCAGGCGGAGCCGCTCATTCGCCAGTACTTGGAGTACAAGCTCCAACAGATCATACGTAAGATAGACATTCCAGTGCCAATAGACTTTGCGATCAAGGATACGTCACGAATGGTAAGCAACTGTCTCGACGCCATCACTGCCGCAATCGAGCTGCACAAGAAGGCCGGTACCCTCGTGCTCGATGTCAAGCAAGTCCAAGATATTGACACCTCGCATGTCCCAGCGATAGTAGGCAACTGGGTCAGCCACTATGAAACGAGCACCGGCAGCGGTATTTCAGCCCCAGCACTCAGCGGTGTAGTTAGTTCTATAGACGCCCTATCCGAATGTTTCAGGTATGATGACGTGTCGGGAGGCTCCACTATTCGTAGGTGGTATAAATCGCTTTCAAAACGGTAATTAGGACACCCAATGGGGCCGCTATCAATTTATCAACAGAACAAATGGGGTCGGGACAAAAGGGGTTACCCATTAGGAGGCCCCCATGTCTTCTCTTGTCCCGGTCGGAGTGCCCCGCTTTTTGAGGCGTGATGCCTATCCAAACAAATGGGGTCAACCAAACAAATGGGGTCACCCATTAGGATACCCCTGTCAAGAGCACAAATTACCACTGTAGCCAGGCAGTTGGTTTTCTTGCCTGTCTTGTAGTTTTTCGTTATCCGGTTCTTTACCTTTGCCGCAGTTT
>JAOUDF010000248.1 GCA_029859385.1 Nitrospirota bacterium | reverse complement strand
GAGGCCTTCAACGCCATCAACGAGCGGTTCCAGCGGATGTTCACCGCCCTCTTCGAAGGCGGGTCGGGCAGCCTGGTGCTCACCGACCCCGAAAACCTGCTCGATACGGGCGTCGACATCATCGTGCAGCCGCCGGGCAAGAAGCTTCAGCACATCTCGCTCATGTCGGGCGGCGAGAAGGCGATGACCGCCATCGCCCTCCTCTTCGCCTGCTTCCAGGTAAAGCCCAGTCCCTTCTGCCTCATGGACGAGGTCGACGCCGCCCTCGACGACACCAACGTCCGCCGCTTTGCCTCGGCACTCAAGGCAATGACCACCGAGTCCCAGTTCGCCGTCATCACCCACAACAAGGGGACCATGGAGATGGCCGACGCCCTTTACGGCGTGACCATGGAGGAGCCCGGCGTGTCGCGGCTTATCTCAGTCGCGCTGACGGAGCCGGAAGAAGCGGTCGGAGCCTGACAGCCCTCTCCTACTTGTTGGTCAACCCCTTCCAGTCAGCCAGAAACTTCTCGATACCCACGTCGGTAAGCGGATGTTTGAACATCTGCTGGAGTATCTTGAACGGCACGGTGGCGATGTGCGAGCCCAGCTTGGCCGCCTCTGTAACATGCAGAGGATGGCGTACCGACGCGGTGATGATCTCGGTACCAAAACCGTAGTTCTCGAATATCTGCACGATCTCCGCGATGAGTGCAAGGCCGTCCTGCCCCACGTCGTCGAGCCTGCCGATGAACGGTGACACATAGGTCGCCCCGGCCAGGGCCGCCATGAGCGCCTGGTTGGCGGAGAAGCAGAGGGTGACGTTGGTCTTTATCCCTTCCTTTGTCAGCGCGGAGCAGGCCTTGATCCCCTGCTCGGTAAGGGGGAGCTTGATGACGATGTTCTTGTGCCACTTGACGATCTCCCGCGCCTCTTTCAGCATGCCCTCGGCATCGAGGCTTACCACCTCCGCGCTGATGGGGCCGTCGACGATGGAGCATATCTCGTTGACCACCTCCCGGAAATCGCGCCCTTCCTTGGCAACCAGCGACGGGTTGGTGGTGACGCCCCGTATGACTCCCCACGATGCGGCCTCTTTGATCTCCTTGATATTTGCGGTATCGATGAACAGTTTCATGGTGCTCCTTTCGTCAAAAAACGTTTGGGAATTCCCGTTTTGCTTCCTCGTACAGTGTATCGAAACAGCCGTTATACCGTTTTGAAAAATGGCAGAGGTGCAGTTCGGTCACCCCCGCCTCTCTCGCTAGTATACCAGCCTGGCGAGCGGTCAGGTGAAACCGGTCGGCCGCCCGATCGTAATCCTCATCGGCAAAAGTGGCCTCGCAATAAAATTTTCGGGCGCCCCGCACCAGCTCGATAATCTTCCCGGCGTTTGCCTCGTTGTAGACTACATCTACCACATAGGCGATCTTTACACCAGGCACCGGCACCAGCAACTCGTCCTGCAGCCAGCCTGACTCGTATTCCCTGCCGTTGAGCTCAAACCGCTCTCTCCGTTCACCCTGCTTGTACGCCACCATGAGGTCGCGTATCCACTGGCCCGGCTCGAGGCCCAGTGGGTTAAGCCGATCCTCCCTCACATGCAGCAGGTCTTCGGACTGAAAGGCATACCCCAGGGTCGGGATGCTGTGATCCAGTTCCGCGAAAGTGACCGTACCCCCCTCCCCATCGGCCAGAAGATTGTCGGGACAGGGGAATACCCCCTCCTCGTAGCGCTGGAAGCCCTGTCGGGAATCGAAGCGCGAAATGCGCACCATCCCTCTTTCGATCTCGTGCACCCTGAGTTTGAGACAGAGCTCGGGAGTGAGGTTCCAGGTGTAGCCGCTCAGTTTTCCCTCAACGCGGTCGGTGATCCCCGACGGTCCGTAGACCTCGAAGGTCTTGTCTTCGTAGAGCTTCAGCCGGAGCAGCATGTCGAAGCCGATGAAATGGTCGATATGGCAGTGGGTGATAAAAAGGTGGGTCACCCTCCGGAGCAGTCGCGGCTCCAGGGTCCAGTTTTCTCCGCAGTCGAACATGAAGGTCCCCCGTCGGCCGGTTCGGCTGACATACAGGGTGGGGTCACGATCGCCCGGGTTGACCAGAAATGATTCCAGTTTCATCAGTATCGCTGCCATCTTCGGCTCTCGACGGTAGAGTCCCGATCATTCTAGTATAACGAAATCACCTTTGAAAAGGCTTTTCACCCGTCATTTTTCTCGATCCGTACAGACGTGGCAGGAGGGGATTCAGCTGTTGGATTCGGACGTGGCGAGAAGGTTCAGGATAGGGCCGTGGTTATGAACTAACGGGACGATCTTCACTCCACAATCCGGGAAAGCTCCCGTATCGGCACCGTGACCACATTCTCCCCCAGCGGATACGACTCGTCGCCGGGATAGACAACAAAACCCCGCGAACAGGAGACGTCTTCGAGGGCGCTCCAGAACCCTCTGGTCACCACGGGGGCGGCGGAATGCTTTATCTCGATGCCGATAGTTCGCCCCTTCTCATCAACAAGCAGAAGGTCGAGCTCGGCGCCCGCGCTTGTCCGATAGAAAAACGCCTTCCATCTCTCCGGTACTATCGCCAGTATCTGCTCTATAACAAAACTCTCCCATGAACTCCCAACCGTCGGGTGCCCCATAAGACTGTCACGGTCTTTCAGCGACAGGAGCGCATGCAGTATGCCTGTATCCCGCATGTAGACCTTGGGCGACTTTACCAGACGTTTCTTGATGTTTACATGATAGGGCTGGAGCTGTCGCACAATAAAGGTATCTTCAAGGATGTCCAGGTAATGCCGGGCCGTTGGCGGTGATATTCCGAGGCTTCCCGCGATCTGACTCGCATTCCATAGTTGTCCGTTTAAATGCGCCAGCATCGTCCAAAACCGCCGCAACTGTATGGCGGGCACGCGGATTCCCAATTGAGGTATGTCCATTTCGAGATAGGTCTTTATGAAGGCATCACGCCACGAAAGGCTATCGTCGTCGTTTTCCGACAGATAGCTGTTCGGATAGCCGCCCCGTAGCCATAATCGTGCAACATCCTTCTGCGACCGGGGACGGGTTTCATCGAGGGTGAAGGGCGTAAGCTCGTGGTATCGTATTCTTCCTGCAAGGCTTTCCGACGCCTGCCTTATGAGTGCGGGTGAGGCTGACCCGAGGATGAGAAACCGCCCATTCACCCTATTCTGGTCAACCAGCGCCCTGATAAGGGGGAAAAGGGAAGGCATCCGCTGGATTTCATCGATAATGACCAGGTCGTCGGAGAATTGTTTGAGATACAATTCCGGCGAGTGAAGTTTACTAAGATCCGATGAGAGTTCGAGGTCCAGATAAACTGATTTCTTGGGAAGAGTGCCCTGAAGCGTTTTGGCAAGCGTTGTCTTACCCGCCTGCCTTGGACCTATCAGCCCGATTACAGGGTATTTGCTCAGAGAATGTTCTATAAGGGTGTTTAGCCTTCCGCGGATAATCATTCTTGCAATTTAAAAGGTTGTCTTTCAATTTGCAAGGAAATTGTTGCGACTATCACACCGTCACCAGCACCACGCCTATCAGCATTACTACACTTCCCAGCAACCTCTCCCCGATATCCCGCTCGCGGAACATAAGCCAGCCATAGGCGACGCTGAACAGGATACTGGTCCTCTTTACCGAGATCATGTAGGCGGTGTGGGTCATGGAGAGGGCGAGAAAGTGAAAGACCACCATGGTGCCGTA
>JAOUDF010000036.1 GCA_029859385.1 Nitrospirota bacterium | reverse complement strand
CCTAGATAGGTTTCTTCATACCCTTAGAACTGAACAATCCCGCTATTTCCCCGGCAGACGGCGCTCAACCAAATTATATCTTTGAAGTCTTCACATAAAGTGAACACTATCTCTCTATAACCCTGTGCACACCACCTAAAATATAGGCAGATCCGCATCAGTTCTATTTTTGATTGTAATAGAAAGCTTAACGTAGGCTTTTTTTATCAGATCTAAATCCTTGAGATCAGAATAAGTATCTTGCAAAACAACCCCTTGCTTCTTGAGATCTAGATAGCCAGCATCGTACGCCGTTTTATTTAGTGGGATAGGAGCAACATTCGTGGTTGAAGATGTTTTCCCCTCTAATTCCTGATCATATTCAGACTTCAACTTATCATAAAGCGCTATATCAATTTTTGTAGCACTATTCGATGCTAACGGCACAATGTCAAATATTCCATAGAACTCCAAATTTGATCCAGCAGCTATCAAAAACTGCTCTACATTACTACTCTGATCTGTAGCAGTAGCCAATGTTTGGGTAATTTCCTTGAACAATGCATTATTCAGTGCATCTGTCAGACCAAGCACACTGTCATATAACCACTTTCCGATCGACTTGTCTTTTGCCTGATATAGTGCTTTTTTAATTAAGAACTTATCAATCGCATATATCTTTATACGTATTCTATGCGTTTTATTAGTTTCGATTGGAATTTTCTCAATTTTTGCCTCCAAAGCATCGTAAGATGACGCATTCAGAATCACATGCGAAAAAACCGCTTTCTTTTCGACTTTTGATTCAAAAATATCATTTCCAACCAAACCTTCTGCTTCCATAACTACCCACAAATCTTTATTCTTATATGCATTGGCTTTCTCACGGTTACTACTGTTATCACCCAAATTCCGATGTAGAAAGCCAGGAAATATCTTCTCTATTGCAATAACAGCAACTTGTTTGTCATTTTGCGGAATGTTGATTGCATTTGAGATAACTGGATTATACTTCTTCGCATCTGCTGAATCTCGCGTCATAAGGACAGGTGCATAATATCGAGTTTTAGCGCAACCAATGATTGTCGATACAATTAATGCAAAAAACATCAATAAACATACCCTCTTCATAACTTAACCTCCAATTACGTAAGTAATAACTCGACGATCTCAATTGCCCCTATCAGGTCGCTGTTTAAAGTCAGCTTACCTTCAATTTTTCCATAAAATAACTAGCCCAAAACTCTCAAGCGCACCCTTCGTTAGAAGATCATAAGATCGGGTGTCGCCGGGTATAGTGTCAATCGTGTTTTGGATTTAAAATACAGACGCAATGCAGAAGGGACTTCACCCCTCGCGCCCCATGAATTACCTCCGACAACAAGCTCAATGCAAATCTACTGCAAAGCCATACTGCGGGTAAAACTCACGGGCCGGGAGGCAGGCTGAAGACTGAAGGGTAGGCAACGACTGCCCGGTTCTGATCTTCTGGCTGTCTGAATAGCCGTGCAGAACACACTAGACGTGTACGTATTATCTACTACAGCAAGAATCTCTTCGTCAAGAGTCAGTTTTTGTGCATACAACTTGCTCTTTGCGAACAACGGAATTCTTGTGGAAGCGGCCTTAAATCTCCCCCTGCCCCCTCTTTACCAAAGAGGGTAAATTTGCAGTCAGGCCCCTACCCCGCCATTTTTCTTCATCGACTCCGCCATCAACCGCCCCGGGATAAACTCCGCGCCAATCCTGCCCTGAGCCGGGGCCACCCCAAACCACCGTTCAGCTTGACAATTATCGTCTTCTGCCGTATTGTATCCCGCTCTAAACCAAGGCGGTTTCATGCATTTACAGCACAGAAAGAAACCATGAGTTCTGATTACAAACTGACCCACCTGAAACAGCTCGAGGCCGAGTCGATCCACATTATCCGCGAGGTGGTGGCCGAGTTCGACAACCCGGTGATGCTCTATTCCATCGGGAAGGACTCGGGTGTTCTGGCCCATTTGGCGCGCAAGGCGTTCTACCCGGCGCCGGTGCCGTTCCCGCTGCTTCATGTGGACACCACCTGGAAGTTCCGGGACATGATCACCTTCCGGGATACCTACTGCGCCAAACACGACCTCAAGCTGCTCGTCCATATAAATCAGGAAGGGGTGGAGAAGAAGGTCAACCCCTTTGATTACGGCTCCAATGTTTACACCAACGTCATGAAGACCGAGTCGCTGCGGCAGGCCCTGAACAAGGGGCAGTACGATGCGGCCTTTGGCGGCGCGCGGCGCGACGAGGAAAAATCCCGGGCCAAGGAACGCATCTATTCCTTCCGCGACAAGAACCACCAGTGGGACCCGAAGAACCAGCGTCCTGAACTGTGGAACATCTACAACGGCAAGGTGAGGAAGGGTGAATCGATCCGCGTGTTTCCCCTCTCCAACTGGACGGAGCTGGATGTCTGGCAATATATCTACCTTGAAAATATCGAGGTGGTGCCGCTCTACTTCGCGAAGGAACGGCCGGTGGTAAACCGGGACGGCAACATTATCATGGTGGACGACGAGCGTTTCCGCCTGAAGCCCGGAGAAGAGCCGGAGATGAAGATGATCCGCTTCCGCACGCTGGGGTGCTACCCGCTGTCGGGCGCGGTGGAGTCGGCGGCGGCGACGGTGCCGGAGATTATTCAGGAGATGCTCCTTACGAGACAGTCGGAGAGGCAGGGGCGCGTGATCGACCACGACGAGGCGGCCTCCATGGAAAAGAAGAAACGGGAAGGTTATTTCTGACGATGGTGAACGAGCAGGAACTCATAGAGAAAGACATACTGGCCTATCTTCACCGCCAGGAGCGGAAGGAGCTTCTGCGGTTCCTCACCTGCGGCTCGGTGGACGACGGCAAGAGCACCCTCATCGGCAGGCTGCTGCACGACAGCGCGCTGATCTACGAAGACCAGCTGGCGGCGATCAAGAAAGAAAGCGCGAAGAAGGGTTCCGCCGGCGGCGAGATAGACCTCTCCCTTCTGGTTGACGGCCTTGCGGCGGAGCGCGAGCAGGGGATCACCATCGACGTGGCCTACCGCTACTTCTCGACGGAGAAGCGAAAGTTCATCATCGCCGACACCCCCGGCCACGAGCAGTACACGCGAAACATGGCCACAGGGGCATCGACCTGCGACCTCGCCATCATCCTCATCGACTCACGCTACGGTGTGCTTCCGCAGACGCGGCGGCACAGCTTCATCTGCTCGCTCCTCGGCATAAAGCACATCGTGGTCGCGGTGAACAAGATGGACCTCATGGACTATTCGGAAGAGGTCTTCGATAATATCTGCGGCGACTACACCTCTTTTGCGGCAAAGCTCGGCATCGGCGACATTCACTTCATCCCCATGTCGGCGCTGAAGGGCGACAACGTGGTGCAGCCCAGCGAGCATATGCCGTGGTTCAAGTCGGGACCGCTGCTGAACTACCTCGAAACAGTCCATATCGCCTCGGACCGCAACCTCATCGACCTGAGGTTCCCCGTGCAGTACGTCACACGGCCGCACCTGAACTTCCGGGGCTTTGCGGGCACCATCGCTTCGGGTATCCTTCGCCCGGGAGACGAGGTGGTTGCCCTGCCGGGCGGGCAGAAAAGCAAGGTAAAGGAGATCGTCACCTTCGACGGGAACATCGATGAGGCCTTTGCCCCGCAGTCAGTGACCGTTACCCTGACCGATGAGATAGACGTAAGCCGCGGTGACATGCTGGCCCGGCCCGACAATATCCCTAATGTCGGGAGGGAGTTCGAGGCCATGGTGGTCTGGATGGCCGAGCAGCCGATGGAGACCGGCGGGAAATACCTGTTCAAGCAGACGTCCAACATGGTAGGCGGCACACTGTCGAACCTGCGTTACAGGATCGACGTCACCAGCCTGGAGAGCGAAGGCGCGAGCCAACTGAAGATGAACGAGGTAGGCCGCTGCCGTGTATCTCTGGAGCGGGCCATCCCCTATGATTCATACAAGAAGAACAAGTCAACCGGGGCCTTCGTCATTATTGACCGCCTTACCTTCAACACCATCGGCGCGGGTATGATCGTGGACCGCCTGACGGCGGCCGATGAATCTTCCGGGTTCTGGGAGACTGAAGTATCCCGCGACCTGTCGCATCAGGAGTGCCGCGTCTCTGCGGAAGAGCGGAAGGGGCGTTTCGGCCATTCTCCCCTGACGATCCTCCTGACCGGCCGTCCCGGCTGCGGCAAGACCTCCCTCGCCTGTGCACTGGAGCGCAGGCTCTTTGACGGCGGCAGCGCGGTAACGGTGCTTGATGGCGCCGACATGAGGCTCGGCATCAGCAAGGACCTCGGCTACACCGCCGCCGAGCGTTCCGAAAACCTGCGCCGGGCCGCTGAAATGGCACGTATCGTCAACAACGCCGGCCTGATATGCATCTGTTCCTTTGTGGCCCCCGAAGCCGCCGTCCGTGAAAAGACACGCAAACTTCTCGGCGAAGACCGGTTTGTCGAGATATACCTGACCGCCTCCGAAGAAACGCTGAAGAAGAGGGACGCGGAGAAAGCGGAGCGAGGCGAATACCGGGACTATACCGGTGTCTCCGTACCGTACGACGTGCCGACTTCGCCGGACCTGGTACTCGATACCGAGGCGCTGAGCGTGGACGAATCTGTTGACAGGATTATCAGGCTGCTGGAAAAGAGGCAGTAGCTATTTCCCGAGTTCAGGCTCTTCCGGCTCCTTCACCGCCTTTATCGCCTTCTCCACCCCTTCGTAGTGCATGAACCCTCCAATGTGCAGCAGCGTGTCCCCCACGTCAGCGTCCATGTCCATGCTGGCGACGCAAGGATAGCTGTGCCAGTACTTTGCCGTGATCTCGGTATTTATTTTTTCAATGGAATTTTCGTCGATGTTGGTGCCGATGATGTTGTGCGCCACGTAGTAGGTGCAGCCGCACGGGGCGCTGCTGGTCACGATGGCGTCGGTGATGACACCGTCGACCACGTCGATCTTGATCCCTGGCCTGCCGATGCGGAACTCCCTCATGAACTCGTCGAGCACCGGTCCCTCCCCTTCCTTCATGGCGCAGAAAGGCTTGGGGAACGACACCTCGATCTTCAGCTTCTTGCAGCGCTTCTTCACCTCGCCGCGCATCCACTTGCCCAACCAGCGCGGGTCCTCGCCCGGCGCCACCAGGGCCTTGCCGCCGACTTCGGCGATCATCTCGGGCAGGGCCATCATCAACTCCTCGTGGACGTTGATTGCCAGCAGCACGTCGTGGACCGGTAGCTTACGGCCGGGGAAGAACTCCCTCGGGTCGTCAAGATAGTAGAGCATCTCCGACGGCAGCCGGATGATGTCGACGATCTTCTCCTTGAAGTCCACGGGATAGAGGAGCGGAAACCGGTCGCGGCAGAAGTTGCAGTCGTTGCCGCAGCCGTTGCAGAGGTCTTTGTACTCGTTGGTGAGGTGCCTGATGACCCGCTCGGAAAAGAGGTTGTCAAACCGGACGGTGAAATCCTTCTTCGGTGTCTTGACCGGCTCCTGCGGGGCGATGATGAGCAGCTTCATAGGCGATCAATTATACCCCCCTCATTGCGCATGTCAATCGGGCAGGGCCTACTGTTTGCCTCAAACCAACAGCCTATCTGATTTAAGTTGACATCCTTTTAAGCTGCCCACATAATTTGTATCGATAGATAAAAGCCGGTTCCGACGTTTTAACCGGCGCTCAAGCCAACCAGGCTGTACTCAAACAATCCGGCTGTTCAAAGCCTAATGCATCAACGGGAGGAATGGCAATGAAGATCGAAACTATACTCTGTCCCATAGATTTTTCCGAAGGCTCCCGCCGGGCGATCGATTGCGCCAAGGGGATGGCCGCGGATTACAAGGCCCGCCTTGTATTGCTCTATGTCATTCCCCATTTGTCATCCCTCGTCCACGGTTTTCTTCATCACGATGACGAGTTGTCCAAGATATACGAGGGGATTGAAAAAGAGGTCAGGCGGGAGATGGGAGGTATCATGGAAGAGATCGGGGGCATGGGGGCTGCGGAGCAAAAGGTTGTTGTTGGCGACCCATCCACCGAAATCATACGGATGGCTGAGGAATGCATGGCCAACCTCATTGTCATGGGTACCCACGGCAGAAGCGGTATCGACCATATGCTGTTCGGCAGCACGACGGAGAAGGTGGTACGAAAGGCCCTCTGTCCCGTCATGACCGTTAAGGCCACTTCGACCGGCAACTGAATCTGATTTCTCTCCAAACACAGAAAGGCCCTCTTCCGTCATCGTTCAGGATGGCGAAAGAGGGCCTTTTTACATCACCCTCAAGCACTCGACATTCGATTTCCGACTAGCTGAACCATCCAAAGAAAGCCAGAAATGCAATTGTCGCCACAGTAGTCGTAAGAAGCATTACCGGCAACCCTACCCTCAGCCACATCTTGAAGGTAATGGGGTGGGCAGTCTTCTCGCTCATAGACACGACAACGACGCCAGCGGTACTCCCGATCGGGGTGCCGTTGCCGCCGAAGCCGGCGCCAAAGGCCAGCGCCCACCAGAGCGGCTCCACATTGATCCCCTGGGTCTCCAGGTGTTTGATTATGGGAATCATGGCAATGGTGAAGGGGATATTGTCGACAATGGCCGAAATGATGGCCGACGCCCACAAGATCACGATAGTAGCCAGGAGCAGGTCGGTATGGGTAAACGACGCCAGGAATTCTCCGACGGCATCCAGTGCCCCAGATTTCTCAAGCCCGCCAACCAGCATGAAGAGGGCACTGAAGAAAAGGAGCACGTTCCAGTCGATGCTCTTGAGTATCTCGTCAGGGTCGGGCCGCACCCATGCAAGGGCTGTGGCAAAACCGATGAACGCCACCGTGGATGCCTCCAGGTGCAGTGCGCCGTGGAGAATAAAAAGGACCATTGTTCCTGCCAGGACAATAAGCACCTTCCGGGCTGAAGGCCAGTCCTTGAGGTGATCGTCCGGATTGATGGCCATCAGCTCATCAACCTTCGACGACGGTTTGGCCAGCTCACTCCTGAACATATACTTGATGACCAGCAGTGTGATACTCCATGCTACAAGCGAGACCGGGGCGGTGTGGATCAGGAAGTCGTTGAAGGTAAAGGGCGCGGCAGAGCCGATGATCACGTTCGGCGGATCGCCGATAAGGGTGGCGACACCGCCGGTATTGGACAGAATAGCCTCGGCCAGCAGATAGGGCACCGGATTGATTGCCAGTACCCGACAGATGGAAAGGGTGACCGGCCCGACCACCACAACGGTGGTGACGTTATCCAGCATTGTCGATACAACGGATGTGGCAGTCCCCAGAAAAAGCAGAAGCGGCCATTGCCTGCCCCCCGACTTCTGGGCCATCCTGGTTGCGATATATTCAAGGAAACCGGTCTTCTCCAGAATAGCCACCACCAGCATCATCCACATGAGGAGCAGGATGGTGTTGAAATCTACGGCATGGAAGGCATCTTCCTGCGAGTAGAACCCCTGGGTGATACCAAACAGGAGCATTGCCATGGCTCCGACAATGCCGACAATGACCCGGTGAATCCTTTCAGAGAAGATGACCGCAAAGGTGATTGCAAAAATTGCGAGGGATACTCCCTGTATCCAACTCATACAAACGAAACCTCCAGAAAATTGAACCAGACCGTATAACGGCTGGAATGGTAAAAAGCAATCAAACTACCGGAAAACAAGCACTCAAGCTTGGGGCATACCGGGATGGGGTAGCTCACGACCTCTGATGCTGCACAATGCTGATACACTCGTCAGGGTTTGGGGAGACTATCAACAATGAGACCTGCAGCACCTCCTCTCTTTGATTAACGGCAATTACTTTGTACCGCAATTAACCTTTATTCACCGCTTGCGACGGCAGAGTGATAATAATTGGGCGCAGGATTTTGTCAAATAAATATTTTTCAGGAAAAACGAGACGTAGTGGCTGACGGTATTGGGGCCGCTTTACCGCTTGTTTACACGATTTCGGGCAAATGTCGCGGATTCAGCCCCGAAAGGAAGGGGTGGAAAGGAGATCAGGCCGCGAGGAGGCCGTCCTCAAGCTGTTTCCTGAAGACAAAGGCCTCAAGGATGGCTGCATACCGCTGTTCAAGTTTGATAAACTGAAGATTGCATCGATAGCCGCTGATACTGCCGTCTGGCTGGTAGAGCGGAAAAGTGCTTCTGACCGATGCTGCGCTGCGAATGAGCTGCCCGGAAGGCAGAGAGAACATAAGTTTCTCTATCATTGTCCCGGCGTCCCATTCTGCTGACGGCGGCACAATGACGCCCATCCCGCCGGTGCCAAGCTGAACCGCCGTACCGTCCATTGCCAACGCAGGGCCGGCGCTCCGGATAACCTTTACGGGGATACCGGCCCCATCCGAAAAGCTTATCCGGGGGTGCTGACGGGCCACAATCAGCCTGATTTCCGATGGCAGATCGAGCACCAGTGCGGGCAACGCACCCTTGACAACACCGACCAGCGACGTTTCAAATTCGTGTCGTACGCCGCCGCTTATACAACCTACTTTTATGCTGGTCGCCTCTCCGATGAGCTCTCCCCCTCCGGGTGGCATGAGCGGCTCAATCAACAGGGTATTATCTGCCTGAATGCCCTGCATGCGAGAGATATAGGTTTTTCGGGAAACTGCGTCGAGTTCAACATAGATTACGGAGCGTGACGCACAAAGATCGCGGAACTGGTCGAGGACAGGCCCTTCCCCCCGAATGGTTTCAATACATTCACTGGGTATCTTCGCACTGCGTGCCATACTCCTCCTTTACCTGTTAACCTGTTGGGAAACTGTGCCAGATATGACGCTGCATTGACGCGAGCAGCGTTGCGCCTGGGTTTTTTCGGCAGGGGGTATAAAAAACTTTATGGCGACGCGGAGAATTTACCTGAATAGCTTGAAAACATTAAACATCGAGAGAGGAACCATTGGGGAGCAGCAGAGCCGGGACCTCCTTGCCGGCCTCCTTGAGCTTCTTTCTTGCGCATAGGTCCTGTTTGTTCCCCTGGCAATACGACTTTATCCAGACGTGACTCAGGCTGGTACTGAACTTCTGCCAGATCGGGCATTTTTGCAGGTATTTACAGTCTTGTGTCATGTCAAACCTCTTTCCTGGGTATGAATACGGTTACGGTGCAAAACCTTACAATCATGCGTCAGGACTTATTGACGTGAATGCCACATTCCTTCTTGTGTTCGGCGTCAAGGGCGTTGAACCACCTCCAACGGCCTGCCCGTGGGGGGTCGCCCGGAATGAGCGGGGTGGAACATATGATGCAGCCTATGCTGTCATACCCCTTGTCGAACAGGGTGTTATAAGGCAGACGTTGTTCGTCGATATATCGCCTGACCTCTTCGGCCGTCCAGTCGGCCAGGGGGGCCAATTTGAGTATCTTTCTCCCCTTCTGTTCAATGACTTCCGCCCTGGGGACCGTTCCACGACCTTCCGACTGGTCCTTCCTCAGGCCTGTAATCCATACATCGAGGGTGTCGAGCGCCCGCTCGTTGGGCTCCACCTTGCGGATGTCGCAGCAGTACTCCTGCTTGGCCTTGTCCATGAAGAAGAGGTATTCGCCGAAGCGGCTCACCATCTTCTCCAGCTTGTTGTGGTTAGGTTGAAACCGCTCGATGGCAAGACCGTACCGCGTCTCGAAATCGTTTATGGCTGCGTAGGTTTCGGGATGCAGGCGCAACGTATCGATGGTAAATACACGAAAGGATTTGAACCGTTTTGCCGCCAGGTCGACAATGACCGACCCGGTAAGCTGAAAGCTGGTGCCGATGGCGGCCCGGTCTCCGAAATTTTCGATGGCCCAGGCGATGAGGCCTTCCGCCGCCATTTCATTAAGGCCGCCAAGGGTTTCGGCCGAGATATCTTCAACCTTCATAATCTGCTCAAGCAAGGCGTATCCGCCCCTTCTCCTCAAGATAGGCCAGCAGCTTCTTTACCGAGTCTTCCACAGAGAGCTCGGATGTGTCCAGGGTAACTTCCGGGCTGGCAGGTTCTTCATACGGGGCCGAAATACCGGTGAACTCGGGGATCTGCCCGGCCCTGGCCTTCTTGTACAGCCCCTTGGGATCGCGCCCTTCGCAAACATCGAGAGGGCATTTCACATGCACTTCAACAAATTCACCATAGGCAAACAGGGCCCGCACCTGCTCACGGTCGGCCCGGTAAGGAGAGATGAAGGCGGTAATGGTGATTATATTGGCATCGGTAAAGAGCCGGGCCACCTCACCCACCCGCCGGATATTTTCAGTACGGTCTTCGGGGGAAAATCCCAGGTTCTTGTTCAAGCCATGACGGATATTGTCGCCGTCTATGATGTATGCATGATAGCCGTTTTCCACCAGCGCATGTTCCAGCTCCACCGCGACTGTCGACTTCCCCGAACCCGAAAGACCGGTAAACCAGAGGGTAAGCCCCTTCTGCTTCATCACGGAAACGCGGTCGTCACGGGTGATCTTACCGTGGTGCCATACAATGTTGGTGCTCTTTGTTGCGCTCATATGCTTGCTTTCTGTAATCCGGGCAATTTATTCGCGGACCTTTAGAGAGGCTTACGGGAACATTCCATAAAAATCGAAGCCCCCCTTGTAGGAAGGCCGACGAGAAAGTTTCCATGCGCCATCTTCAAACCGGGCATGGATAACTACTTCCATCGATCTTGGAGTCATCATACCGCTGGGATAAATAAAATAGTGCAGCGTGGTGCGACAAACCGCTTCCCCATCCTTCGTCAGCTCTACCCTCGGGTTTATCGCATAGCTGGTAAGGTTGAACGTACCACCTTCAATCATATCCTCCACCAGCCCTTTCAACTTTCGCTGGGAAAGCTCTTTGTGCACCTCCTTGGTAAAGAGGGCATACAGGGCTTCCGCCTCTATTTTATCGAGAGTCGACGCTTTCAGATTATAAAGGTAATCCGCGACCACTTCGACGGCATTGACGGGACGGCAGAGGGTTTCTTCCAGCGGCAGGCAGTCAGTCTGGGCCAGGGCAGCCCGATAATCGGCTCCCACCATCATAACGGCGAGAAGACAGCCGACCAAAGAAAACCACTTTCCGGAACAACGGATATTCACCAAGAGACACTCCCGCTAAACATATTGCCAAATCCGCAAAAATTCTATATTTTGCGCCAGGTTCAGTCAAGAGATAAATGCCTTGACGCATCTTCCGCGAGTATGGTATCTTCCCCCTGATTTATCAAAGGGTTACAATATGCTTCTCTCTAATTCCGAAGGTGAGGGCCCCCGGATGGCCTCCCCTTCTTCGGCGCCGCATGGCGCATCTCCCTCCCAACCGTCTCCTCCGGAGCCGACAAGGAAGTCGCGGGCTCTTCTTGTCACTGTTCTCCTGTTTATAGTAAGCGTTGCGGTAACTGCCATCGAGGTCCGCTTCGCCGGAGTGCAGGGAGAACCGGTCCTCAACAACGTCATCGTCTTTACCCTGCTCAATATCAATATCATACTCCTCGCCGCGCTGATCCTGGTGTCGGCCCGCAACCTGACGAAGCTGTACCTCGAGAAAAAGCGGAACGTCATGGGGGCACGGTTTCGTTCACGCCTTGTCAGCGCCTTTCTGCTGATGTCGGCCATCCCCTCTCTTTTCCTCTTCCTTGTGGCCAGTGGCTTTATTACCAAGGGGTTCGACGTCTGGTTTTCGGAACAGGTCGAACAATCGCTCAGAGAGTCCCTGAATGTCGCGCAGACCTATTATCAAGACTCTCAGGAGAACTCCCTTTATTTCGCCCAGATTATCAGTGCCGCCGTTTCGGACAACGAACTTCTGAACCAGGACAAACTGAACCTGCTCTCGGACTTTGTGGCCAGGAAACAAAAGGAATACCACCTTGCCGGTGTGGATATCTTCTCGGGACAACGGGAGAAGCTCGTTGCCGTGAGCGTCTTTGATGAGACCCAGGCCGCCTTTCAGCAGTCGGTCCAGGAGATAATGGGCAAGGTGCTTGCCGGCAAGGAGGCCACCCTGGTCCTTCCCGCCGGTGAGGGTGACATTATCCTGGGCGGCGTACCCATCTATTCATCATGGAACAAGTCGGATATCGTGGGAGCCGTGGTCGTAAGCTACCAGATTTCGCACAGCCTCACCAAGAAGATGGCGGAAATAAAAAGCGGCTTTTCTCGCTACATTGAACTGAAGGCCTTCAAGAATCCCCTCAGATGGAGCTACCTGCTGGCCCTGCTGCTTGTCACCACCCTTATCGTCTTTGGCGCCATCTGGTACGGCTTTCAGCTGGCACGGACTATCACCGTTCCTATTCAGGAACTGGCCGAGGCGACAAAGGAGGTTGCTTCGGGCAACCTCGACTACCGCGTGGGCACCAAAAGTGACGATGAGGTCGGCATACTGGTCGACTCCTTCAACCGGATGACCACCGACATCAAGTCGCACAAGGACAACCTCGAAAAGGCCTATGTATCACTGCAGGAAACCAACCTTCTGCTCGACCAGCGCCGCAGCTACATGGAGACGGTACTGGAGAATATCGCGACCGGCGTTATCTCCGTCGACCGTCATGGCCGTATCGCCACGATCAACCGCTCCGCAGAGAGGATTCTGGCGCTGGATGCCCATGAGGCCGAAGGAAAGAACTACAAGAAAGCCCTGGAGTTCGTCGAGCTGGAAGGGGTACGCAACCTTATCCGAAAGATGTACGACCGCGGACTCACCTCCATGGAGGAAGAGCTTACTCTCTCAGTGGAAAACCGAACGCTGAACCTCAGGATGATTATTTCTGACCTGAGGGATGGACAGGGAAATCCAATGGGTTTGCTGGTGGTGTTCGACGACATGTCGGAACTTATAAAGGCACAGAAGATGGCGGCCTGGCAAGAGGTGGCCCGACGGATTGCCCACGAGATCAAGAACCCGCTGACACCTATCCAGCTTTCCGCCCAGAGGATAAGGAAGAAATACGCCGAAGGCGCCCCTGACTTCGGGCAGGTCTTTGATGACGCCACATCGATCATCGTACGCCAGGTAGAAGATCTTAAAAATCTGGTCAACGAGTTTTCCAACTTTGCCCGTATGCCCGAGGCCAACCCGACGCCCAATGACCTTCACGAGATCATCCGGGAAACCACCACCCTCTATGGGGGCGCCCACAACGATCTCGAAGTGGAAATGGAGCTTGACCCGGCGCTGCCAGTCATAAAGGTCGACCGGGACCAGATGAAGCGGGTATTTGTCAACCTGCTGGAAAACGCGGTAGAAGCCATGGACGGCGCAGGGAAGGTCTGGATTAAAACGATCTATGATGATAACCTGAAAATGGCCGTGATTACCGTATCGGACAACGGCCACGGAATTCAGCCGGAGGACCGCGAGAAGCTGTTCCTCCCGTATTTTTCCAAAAAGAAGAGCGGAACGGGACTCGGTCTGGCCATAGTCCACAGGATTATTACCGACCACGGCGGCTATATACGGGTGCGAAGCAACGACCCGAAAGGGACCCGGTTCATTATCGAGCTGCCCGCCGTTGTTGCGGAATCAAAGACAACCACTGCCTAACCGACTTACGGAGCGTCTATGCCTCACGGTACTATCCTGATTGTCGACGATGAACGCAGCATACTCGATACCCTCTCCGGCGTCCTCATGGATGAGGGGTATGAGATTAATCGCGCTGAAAACGGCCGCGAAGCCCTCAAGAGTATCAAGGAAGAACAACCCAGCCTTGCCATGCTCGATATCTGGATGCCCGAACTGGACGGCATCGAGACGCTGAAGCAGATAAAGGAAAACTGGCCGGAGCTTCCCGTCATCATGATGTCGGGCCACGGCACCATTGAAGTGGCGGTCAAGGCAACGCGGCTGGGAGCCTACGACTTCATCGAAAAACCCCTCTCTATAGAAAAAGTCACCCTGTCAGTCTCCCATGCCCTGGAACAAAAGCGGCTTACCGAGGAAAACCAGGACCTGCGCCGTCGTATTGAGAAGAAATACGATATTATCGGTGACAGTGCGGCCATGCGCAAGCTCCGGCAGGAGATCGAGACCGCCGGCCCCACCAACGGTCGTGTCCTCATCTGGGGAGAGAGTGGCACCGGCAAGGAGCTGGTGGCCCGGGCCATTCACCGTTACAGCAAGCGCGGCGGCAAACCGTTTATTGAACTCAACTGCGCCGCCATCCCGTCGGAACTGATAGAGAGCGAGCTTTTCGGCCATGAGAAGGGGGCCTTCACCAGCGCAGTTTCAATGAAGCGCGGCAAGTTCGAGCTGGCCGACGAGGGTTCTCTTTTTCTCGATGAAATCGGCGACATGAGCCTCCCGACCCAGGCCAAGGTGCTCCGCGTGCTCCAGGAGCAGGAATTCCAGCGAGTGGGGGGAAGCAAGACCCTCAAGGTCGATGTCCGGGTGATCGCCGCCTCCAACAAAAACCTCCAGGACGAAATCAAGAAGGGGAACTTCAGGGAAGACCTCTTCTATCGTCTCAATGTCATCCCCTTTCATGTCCCTGCCCTACGGGAACGAAAGGAAGACATCCCCCAGCTCACCCGTCACTTCATCGGCGAAATCTCCAGTGAATACGGGAAGAAAGTGAAAGACGTGGACGATGCCGCCATGAAAAAGCTCATGGCCCACGATTGGCCCGGGAATGTCCGTGAGCTGAGAAATGTCTGTGAGCGGCTGGTCATCATGGTACAGGGGAACAGCATCAGCTCCGCGGATATTCCGCTTTCGACCTCGGCCCCGGAATTGCCCTCCTTCTCTGTGGTCGATGAGGAGTCGACCGAACCGACGGGAGATTTCGACTCACTCAGAGATGCGCGGCTGGCCTTCGAGCGCAACTTCATCATGAAAAAGCTCAAGGAGTTCGACTGGAACGTCTCCCGCACCGCCGAAGCCCTCAAGGTTGAGCGGAGCAATCTGCACCGGAAGCTCAAGAGTCTGGGGATAGAGGCCGAAGAATAAAGAATCTCCATCTATCGTTATCAGAGGATTCCATGCAAAACATTCCGATTAACCTGGCAACAGACGGCATGGTACTCGCCCGGGAGATACTCAGGCCCGATAAACCCGACAGCCCTCCCATATGCGGCAAGGGGATGACCCTCTCCACCGGCCTGATCGAAAAGCTTAAAAACCTGGGAGTCCAATCCATTGCCGTCGAGGGGCACCCCGTCAAAATGGATGGCGATATGACGCTGGATGAAGCCATTGCTGCGCTGGAGAAACGCTTCCGCAAGGTAAGCGA
>JAOUDF010000035.1 GCA_029859385.1 Nitrospirota bacterium | reverse complement strand
CGGGAGCGGTTCGGCGTAAAGGTAACGTTGATCACGCTGATGCTCCTGATATTCGCCAACCTTACCACGACCATCGCCGAATTCGCCGGGGTTGCCGCTGCCATGGAGCTGTTTGGCATAAGTAGATATATCGCGGTCCCCCTAGCGGCGCTGCTGGTCTGGTTCCTGATTGTCCGGTGGAACTACCGGCAGGTGGAGCGGGTATTGCTGGTGGTCTGCCTCGTCTACTTCACTTACGTCATATCAGGTTTCATGGCGAATCCGCCCTGGGGCGAGGTGATGACGAGCCTGGTGACGCCTACCATGAGGTTTACGCCCGACTACCTCAACCTCTTCATCGCGGTGGTGGGTACGACGATTACGCCGTGGATGCAGTTTTATGTCCAGTCCGCCGTGGTCGATAAGGGGGTCGACATTGAGCATTACAAGTACACCCGGATGGATGTCTACGGCGGTTCTATACTGGCCTGTTTCGTGGCATTTTTTATCATTGTGGCTACAGCGGCTACGGTCTATACCCACGGCCTCACCATAAATACTGCCGAGGACGCAGCCCGGGCGCTGGAGCCTTTCGCGGGCAAATACGCCGAGATACTCTTCGGCGTCGGCCTGCTCAATGCCTCGCTCCTCGGGGCCATAATCCTGCCGCTCTCCACGGCCTATTCGGTGACAGAGTCGCTTGGCTGGGAGTCGGGAGTAAACAGGTCGTTCCGCGAGGCGCCGCAGTTTCTGGGGCTTTATACCTTCTTCATCATCGTGGGGGCGGGGGCCATCATGATCCCCGGCCTGCCGCTCATGAAGATCATGCTCTTCTCTCAGACGATCAACGGAATTCTGCTGCCGGTGGTGCTTGTTCTGATGATGAAGCTTATCAACGACCCCCGCATCATGGGGGAGCATGTCAATACCCCGGCCAGAAATGCCGTGGCGTGGGGGACGGCCGCCGTGCTGATAGTCTTTACCTTCTTGCTACTGATCTCGCCCCTGTGGGCCTGATGCCAAAGAGAGATCCATGGGCCTGACGATACTGGTGGTTGAGGACGAGAAGGACCTTTCCGAACTGCTGGAATACAATCTCAGGAAGGAAGGGTACGCAGTCGTGACCGCCCGAAGCGGCGCCGAAGGGCTGCGGATGGCCGTTGAAACGGAACCCGACCTGGTAATCCTCGATCTGATGCTCCCGGATATCTTCGGCATCGATGTCTGCCGTACTATCAGGGAAAATGACGACACGGCTTCGGTCCCCATCATCATGCTTACGGCAAAATCCCAGACCGCGGACAAGGTGGAGGGCCTCAGCGCGGGGGCCGATGACTACCTGACCAAACCCTTCAGCCCAAAGGAGCTGATTGCGCGGATAAAGGCGGTACTGAGGCGGAGCGGTAGGGGCATAAAAAAAACATCCGGCAGAAAGTTCAAATGCGACCATTTTTCCATCGATTTCGAAAGCTGCCGTGTCCTCGTTGAGGGCAAGCCGGTGGAGCTGACTGCCACGGAATACAAGCTTCTGACCTGCCTCGTCGAAAGCAACGGCCGCGTCCTCTCCCGCGAACACCTTCTTGATGCAGTCTGGCGGGAAGATGCCTTTGTGGAGCCGCGGACGGTAGATGTTCACATCAGGCACCTGCGGACGCGAATCGAGCACGATCCGGCCCACCCTGAATTCATAAAGACGGTCCGCGGACTCGGCTATCGTTTTGAAACAGGAAATTTCGCTAAAACAGAGGGCGACTGATCATGAATATCTTCTGGCGATTTGCCGTACCGGTTGCCGCGTTAATGGGTCTGCTTGCCCTCCTCTCCTTTCATTTTTCCGAAAACAGATGGATTATTGCGGGGGGCCGTGCAGTTCTCATTGTCGGTGCTCTGGTAGTTGCCTGGCGGCTCGACAAGGCGCTAAGCAAGCGGGTGGACTCTCTTGTGGCACTGACCCGCCGCGTGGCGCGCGGAGAAAGGATTACCGCACCCGAGACGGTGGCCGACGACGATCTCGGGTTTCTTGAAGACAACCTCTACCTCATGGACGAAACCATAAGAGAAAGGGCGGAGAAGGTTACCACGGAAAAGGCCCTTCTCGAAGGAGTGCTGCGAGGAATGGCCGAAGGGGTAATGGTCCTCGGAGACAAGGGGGACATATTGATGATCAACCGGGCGGCCTCGGCCATCTATGGTTTTGGAGAGGGGATTGTATCGCGTCCCTTTGAAGAGGTTATCCGGGTCCCGGCCATCCTGCGGCTTCTTTCCGAGGCCGATTCAACCCGAAATGCCGTCACCGGCGAGGTGGAAATCCTTGCCCCCGAACGCCGGTCGCTGAAGGTCAGCTGTGTTCCGGTCCGTGAGCTGGGGATCGGCTGGGGCGGCATCGTCATGGTAAGCCGGGATATTACTGCCGAAAAGAAAGTCCAGCGGATGAAGGAGGACTTCATCGCCAATGTCTCGCACGAACTCAAGACGCCGGTTGCCTCCCTCAAGGGATTTGCCGAGACACTGCTCGACGGGGCGGTGGACGATCCGGAAACTGCCCGACGCTTCCTTTCCATTATCCTTTCCCAGTCGGACAGGCTGGGAAGGCTGGTGAACGACCTGCTCACCCTCTCTCGCATAGAGCTCAAGGAGCAGACGTGCGAGCCGGCACCGGTGCTGTTGCATGAAGTGGCGCACAGCGTAGCGACGATGCTCAAGGGAGCGGCGGGCGAAAAAGGGGCGGCGATAGAGGTCCGCGTACCCGAGGCCCTTCAGGTTATGGCAGACCGCGACGCCCTGAGCCAGATCATCCTCAACCTTGCGGACAACGCCATCAAGTTCGGCAGGGAAGGGGGAAGGGTGGATATTTGCGCGGAGGCAACGGGAAACAGGGTAACGGTTTCTGTTGCCGATGACGGCCCCGGCATTCCCGCTGAGCATATCAGTCGGCTTGGAGAGCGTTTTTACCGGGTGGACGCTTCCCGCTCCCGGGAGTTGGGCGGTACCGGCCTGGGATTGGCTATCGTAAAACACCTCATCATGGCTCACGACAGCGAGATGCAGGTTACGAGCGAGTTGCGGAAAGGGACCACCTTTTCCTTCACCCTGCCGGTGGCATGAGGATATAGATGACCACGCCGCTTGTTGTCGCCCACCGCGGCTATCAGCGCCACTATCCCGAAAACACCCTGATTGCCCTCGAAGCCGCCCTCAAATGCGGTGCCCGCTTCCTTGAAATCGACATACAGTTGAGTGCCGACGGTATCCCCGTACTGTTGCACGACGCCGATCTTCGACGCACTGCGGGAAGGAGGGGGCGGATTTTCTCCATGACGATGGATGAAATCAGGCAGGTGGAGGTCAATGAGAGCTCCCGTCTGGGAAATGCCTTCAGCGGCGTGCCCCTGCCGACCCTTGCGGAGGCGGTCGACCTGATAAGGCAATGGCCGGAGGCCACGCTGTTTGTCGAGATCAAAGAGGAAAGCCTGAAGCACTTCGGTATGACTCGTGTGGTTGAAGCAGTCATGAAAGAGCTCGGCCCCGCGACCGGACAATGTATACCCATCTCCTTCGACGCACCCGCGATGCGGCAGGCACGGGAGTTGGGGGCCACCGTCATCGGCTGGGCGGTCGGTTCATGGGGCAAGCGCGACAGAGTTACGGCCGAGGCTCTTGCCCCCCAGTATCTCTTCTGTAATTACCGCAGGCTGCCTCTCGCCGGAAAACCGCTCTGGCAGGGACCCTGGAAGTGGGTGGTCTATGAGGTGGCAGACCCTTCTCACGCCCTTTCATTGGCAAACCGCGGCATCGAGATGATCGAGACCTTCGCCGTCGGTGAGATGTTGAACAGCCTTTAAATTACAGGGCGTTGCATCTGCGATTCAAGTTTTCCCCCTCCTGTCCGAAACATATTTGGTGTTCCAAAAAAATCGCTGCACCGTAGTCCTGTTCCGGGGAGGTAAGCTCTATGAAACTGGTCAATGTTGTCCTGTTGGGAATCATGGGAGCCCTTGGTATCTACATAGTGATGATCTATAACAGCCTTGTTCGGCTGAAACACAATGTAAAAAAGGCGTGGGCCAACATCGATGTGCTGCTCAAGCAGCGCCATGATGAGCTGCCCAAGCTGGTGGAAACCTGCAAGCAGTACATGAAATTTGAGCAGGATACGCTGGAAAAGGTCATCAAGGCCCGCTCGCGGGTGGCGGTGGCCCAGGAAAGCCAGGATATGAAGGCCCTCGGGTTGGCCGAGACCGACCTGCGCCGGTCGCTGGGGCAGATATTCGCCCTGGCCGAATCGTACCCCGACCTCAAGACCAACGAGACCTTTCAGCACCTTCAGGCCCGCATCACCTCGCTGGAGGACACCATCGCCGACCGTCGCGAATTCTACAACGAGTCGGTAAACGTCAACAATGTCCGTGTCGAACAGTTCCCCGACAGCCTTGTGGCGGGCGTCTTCGGCTTTCAGCAACAGCAGCTGCTGGAATTCTCCTCTGAAGAGAAGAGGGATGTGGATGTAAAGGCGCTTTTCGGCGCACCTGCATGAAGGCTCTGCCGTGCCCGATTTACGCACTGTCTATTCCGACCTCATCACCTCGGGGATGCACCTCCTGCTCCTTGTCTTTGCCTTCCGGGCCAATGAACGCCGCGTCTGGATCGGCACCCTTGCCGTCATATCGGTAATCAGCTTCTTCGCATGGTTCAGCACCAACCGCCGTCGCCTCGCCATTGACGACCATCCCACTGCCCAGGTGACATCGGCCCCCCAGGGGTATGTAGAGCTCTTTGGAACCTGCCGTATACCGCCGGGCAATTCTCCGGTGAGTCTGCGGGCGGAAGAGGTATCACTGGGGATCGGTCATGCGTGGTTCCGGTATCGCGTCGACAGGCGAAGCAGTGACAGAAAATGGGCTCATGTGCGGTCAGGTTGCAGCGAACAAGGGTTCATGCTCGACGACGGGACGGGCCAATGCTACGTCGACCCTGAAAATGCGGAGGTGGTCACCAGCCACAAGCGGGTATGGTATGAGGAAGACTACCGTTATACCGAGTGGTTCATCGTTCCCCACGACGAGCTGTACGCCATCGGCGAATTTACCAGTGTTAACGGCGGTGGAACCGTTGGTGTGAGCGATGCCGACATGCGGAACCTGCTGGCCCAGTGGAAAAAGGACCCGACGGAGATGGTCAGGCGATTCGACAGGAATAACGACGGCCAGGTCGACGGCGAGGAGTGGGATGAGGCCAGAAAGGCTGCGAAGGAGGAGCTGGAGGACCGGCACAAGGAGACTCGGCATCAGCCCTCAATCCACATGATGTGTGCACCCCGGGATGGCAGGGTTTTCCTGATCTCCAACCTTGACCCGAGGCGGCTGGTGAGGAAATACCTCTTCTGGGCATGGTTCCATCTTGCGGTATTCATCGCTGCCGGCGCGGTCGCCGTGGGCATGGCCGCCGGTACCCTGTCTTTCTTGTCGCGCTGAGGTATCGGGGCTAGCCGGGGTGGATGACCAGATGCCGGTGCGGTTCCCTGCCCACGCTTTCCGACATGAGGTTGTGCTGCGAGATTATCCGGTGCTGCATCCTGCGAACGGTGGCGGGCTGGGGCGGCAGGGCGACCTCGACCCCTTCGTCCAGCACCTTGCGGATAGCATGCTCGGTCTCTGCCACCGCCTCCTGCACTGTTTCTTCTTCCAGGCCGCTCATCATATGAAAAATACCCCGGAGCGTGATCCTCATCTGGGCGGTACTGTTGCTTCGCACCATCTGGACCGGCACATCATGCTCTTTCAGTATCCGCTTCAGCTGCGGTTCCTGCGCCTTGGTCTTGAGCGCAAGGATTATGTCTGCCCACTCGGCCCTTCCCACGACTCTCGCCTCTATCTCCAAGTCTCTTATCACCCGCTCAAGAAGGTCGCGACTCAGCGCGTAGGGGAAGATACGCATTGGTTTGTCACGACGAATGATCGTCTCGTCGGAAATGATGGGGAGCGGTGATGATACCACCGGTTCCTCTGTCACTTCCTCGGTATGGATTTGACCGTCGCCGGCGCGGGTACGCCGCTCACCGCCGGGGTTCTTGCCCTGAAGCAGGTAGTCTACCGCCTTCGCGGTATTGCGGTGCACCACCACCTCGTCGCGACTGACCATTTCGATGACAATGTCGAAGGTGGGCGGCGCCTTGCGCTCGGTAACGGTCTTCGATGTATGTCGCCTCTTGGCCTCTTCGTCGCTGAGGGTGACGACGTTAATCCCGCCGACGAGGTCGGAGAGGGTGGGGTTCAATATCAGGTTTTCCAGCATGTTGCCATGGGCCGTGCCGATGAGCTGTACCCCCCGCTCGGCGATGGTGCGGGCTGCCGCCGCCTCGGCCTCGGTGCCGATCTCGTCGACGACGATCACCTCGGGCATATGGTTCTCCACCGCCTCGATCATTACCGCATGCTGCCGGTCTGGACAGGCTACCTGCATCCGCCGTGACCCGCCTATGGCAGGGTGAGGGATGTCGCCGTCGCCGCCGATCTCGTTGGATGTATCGATAACGATGACGCGCTTGTGGAAGTCGTCGGCAAGGACGCGGGCCATCTCGCGGAGCTTGGTGGTCTTGCCCACCCCGGGACGCCCCAGGACCAGGAGGTTCTGGCCTGTTTCGATCAGGTCGCGCAACAGGTCGATGGTGCCGAAAATGGCGCGCCCCGCCCGGAGGGTGAGGCCAATGATTGTCCCTTTTCTGTTGCGGATACACGAAATCCGGTGAAGGGTCCGCTCGATGCCGGCCCGGTTGTCTTCAGTAAACTCTCCAAGAAGGGCCAGCACATGGGAGATATCCTCATGAGTCACCGGGCGGTCGGCCAGGCGTACCGTTTCCTTCTCAAAACGAGCTTCAGGGGGCCGGCCAAGGTCCATTACCACTTCGATCAGCTGGTCGAGCGGCAAGGGGGCCAGTGCATGCTGCAGATAGACGGGCAGCGTGGCGACAAGAAGGTGGATGTCCGTAAGCTGGCCGGGTGTCTTGGTTGATGAGGTCATGACTGATATTACCATAGCATGAAGGAGGGTTGTCAATCGATCGGCCGCCCTAAAAATACGTCTGGCGTGCCGATGGAAAATAGGCTACCATTGTTCGTTCGTTACGAGTTCACAAACAATCATGGGGAATCCCGGGAGGACAGGTTGAGGAAGAGGGCGATAGTTATTTCATCCGTAGCAGTGGGGTTGGCGACAACCTTCGTGTTCGCCGGTGACGTCATGGCTGAAAGCGGAAAGAAGGGCCTTGTGGTTGCGCAAGCTCCCGCGTCGGCTCCTGCATCCCCCCGGACCTTGGTAACCGGCAAGGTGGTCTCCACCATGTCTTCGGGCGGCTATACCTATGTAGAAATCGAATCGGCCGACAAGAAGCGGACCTGGGTTGCCGTTCCCACCGCAAATGTTAATGTGGGCGACAATGTTGAGGTAAAGGGCGGCATGGTAATGGACGGATTTACCAGCAAATCGCTCAACAGGACCTTCGACTCTATCATTTTTGCCGATGCCATAAGCACTCCGGGCAAAGGCGGTGCGGCGGCCTCCGCACCCTCCACGCCGATGAACGCTCCGCACCCCGGGCAGGATACCAAGCCGAAACAGGAGATCAAGCCCGGTTCCATAGCCAAGGCAAAGGGCGGCTATACCGTGGCAGAGATATTTGCAAAGAAGACCGCCCTCAAGGACAAGAAGGTATCGGTAAAAGGCAAGGTGACCAAGACCTCGTCCGGCATCATGGGCAAGAACTGGCTCCATATCCAGGATGGTAGCGGCAAGGATGGGACCAATGACCTAACCGTCACTACCGCGGAGACAGCGGCCGTTGGCGATGTGGTCACCGTGACCGGTACCCTGGCGGTCGACAAGGATTTCGGGATGGGGTATTTTTATAACGCCATTCTTGAAAATGCGACGGTCAAGAAATAGTTCATGATTCAAAATTCAGAGTTATTCAGATGATCTCTATCAAGTTTTTCGCCTCTCTCAGAGGGCTGGCGGGCAGGGAAGAGTTGACCCGCGAGGTAGTCGGCTCCCTTACCGTTGACAGTCTCATCGGTCAGTTGGAACAAGATATTCCAGGCCTTCCGGAGAAGCTGAAAAAGAGCAAGGCCATGGTCGCCATCAACCAGGAGATGGCCCACTGGGACTCTTCGGTGAGGGACGGCGACGAAGTGGCCTTCATGCCACCCTTTGCGGGCGGGGTCGAGGGCCTCGTACGCCTTCAGCGGGAGAACTTTTCCGTTGAGGCCGAGATCGAGCGGGTCAAGGCGGCATCGCGGCGCACGGGGGCGGTGGTCACCTTTCTCGGCGCCGGCCGTGACTTTTCCAAGGGAAAGGACATCGACTACCTCGAGTTCGAGTTCTATCCCGGCATGGCGGAAAAGAAGCTCAATGATATCCGCGAACAGGCGCTGCGCGACTTCGACATCAACGAAGTAGCCATCATCCACCGCTACGGCCGTATCGAGGTGGGGGAGAACATCGTCCTCATCGTCGTGGGTTCAGGGCACCGGGCAGAGGCCTTCAAGGCCTGTTCGTGGTGCATCGACACGCTGAAGCAGATAACCCCAATCTGGAAACGCGAACGCACCCCCGAAGGGGAGGTGTGGGTGGAAGACCACCCGTAAGCAGGCCGTTGAAAAAACGCCATCTGCTGCGTTGCCTGCGGCGCTCGTCACTGCGACGTACTCCGGGTACGCCTCATTCCTCGCTTCTAGGCGCCTTGTATCTGGCATTTTTTGAACGGCCTGTGAAACATAAGGAGGTTGGAAGATGGAACTTCTCGAAGTCATCAAGACCCGCCGCAGCATCCGTTCTTTTCTGGACAAGCCGGTAGAAGACGAAAAGCTCAATGCGCTGCTCGAAGCCATGCAGGCCGCGCCGTCGTGGGCCAACATGCAGTGCTGGCGTTTCGTGGTGGTGAAAGACAAGGCCACCAGAGAGAAGCTCAGCGATCTCTCCTATGTTGAGTCGTTCCTCGCTCCCCGGGGCTACAAGACCAACCCTGCCCAGGACGGAATTGCCCAGGCGCCGGTAGTCATCGTGGCCTGTGCCGACCCGGAGAAATCGGGAATTCTGTGGGACCAGCAGTACTACATGACCGATATGGGCATCGCAACCCAGAACCTTATGCTCGCCGCCTGCGACCTTGGGCTGGGGACGGTCTTCGTGGGCGTCTTCGATGAGATACTGGTGCGCGAGCTCCTCAATATCCCCCCGAACATTCGCGTCATCGGTCTCTTCCCCGTCGGCTACCCTGCACAGGACAAAAAGGGCGGACAGAAGCGGAACCCGCTGGAAGAGATCGTCCACTACGAAAAGTGGTAATGTCTTTAATGTAATCAGTAGTATCTATACACGGTTTCAACAAGCCCCCACTTTCTATCGACTGACAAATCGCGTCACTTTTTCATCGCCAACCTGCCCGAATTAAACCGGCTTCAAGTGGGGCCGATAAAGACTGTATATTCGCAGGGAGGCGAGTCGTGAGAATAGAAAGTTCTCAAATTTCCATGGAAGGCAGGCACAGCTCCGTCGAACGTTACCAGAAGCAGGAGAACCTGCGTGTCTGGGTAGACCCTGAGCAGCCCACCCAAAAGAAACCCCATAAATCTGCCGTAGATACCGTCCAGTTGTCCGACAAGGCGTATAGCGCCCAAGAGGCCGATTCGTCCGATGATGGCGTAGATAAGGAAACCGCCCTCAAGGCCCTTCTTGTCGAACGACTGGTAGAGATGATTACCGGCATGCGGGTAAAGATCACTACCGTAAAGGTTAACGCCGACGCGGTAGAGGTTTCCGTACCCGCACCGCCGCAAGATGCCTCTTCGCAGGTGAACCAACCGCCCCAGAGAGAAGGGTGGGGCGTTCGGTACGATTTCCACGAATCGTACTTTGAGCGCGAGGAGATGACCTTCAAGGCCCAGGGCGTCGTAAAGACCACCGACGGCAAGGAGATCAAGTTCGACCTCCAGTTCACCATGACGCGGGAGTTTTCGCAGGAGACCAACATCAACTTCAGGGCAGGCGACGCGCTGAAGATCGACCCGCTGGTCATCAACTTCGACGGCAACGCCGCCCAGCTTACCGACAAGAAGTTTGCCTTCGACCTCAATGCCGACGGCACCAAGGACAACATCTCCTTCGTCAAGGCCGGCAGCGGCTTCCTGGCCCTCGATCTCAACAAGGACGGCGTCATCAACGACGGCAAGGAACTCTTCGGCCCGCAGAGCGGCAACGGCTTTACCGAGCTGGCGAAGTACGACCAGGATCACAACAACTGGATCGACGAACAGGACGCCGTGTTCAGCCAGCTCCGCATCTGGACGAAAGACGGGGAGGGGAAGGATACCCTTAGCACCCTCCTTGCCAAGAATGTAGGCGCCATCTACCTCGGCTCAACCGCCACCTCCTTTGACATCCGCGACAGCCAGAACACCTCCCAGGGCGACGTCAAGAGCACCGGCGTCTACCTCAAGGAATCCGGCGGCGCCGGCAGCGTGCAGCAGATCGATCTGGCGGCGTAGCCCGCGGCATTAGATTTACAGCCTTCCTTAAAGATTTCTTTCTTTCCATTCGAAAATGACTATAATGACTAACATGACCATTAATACAGAGGTGGAATTATGCATAGAGAGGCTGTAAGTATCGCCGAAGCAAAATCGCATTTCTCGGAGTTGATCAACAAAGTCGCGTATGGGCATGAAGAGATTATTATAACCAAGCGAGGTAAGCCGATTGCGGTCATTTCGGCCCCTTCGGAGAAAAAGGGGCTTGCATCGGCAAAAGGCTGGTTGGATGAGAAGGACCCTTTTTTTAAAACAGTCGACGAGATAGTGGAGAAGCGGCATTCTCGCGGTTTAAGAGCTGCGAAGGGATCCAAGGGCTGACATGTATCTCTTCGATACCAACATACTGAGTGAGGTTATAAAGAAGAAAGCAAGCCAGACGCTGCTGGAGCGTCTTTCCAACACGTCCGGCTTGCTTCAATTCACTTCCTGCATCTGTGTAATGGAACTCCGTTACGGTAGCAGCAGAAGGCCTGACCATAAAACCTTTTGGCAACGAATTGAAAAAGACATACTCCCCCTCGTGCGAGTCCTGCCGATTACGCAAGAAACAGCCATCGTCGCCGGTGACGTCGCCGCAGTCCTTTCATCCCAAGGGCGTTCCATATCGCCTGAAGACCTCCTTATCGCTGCCACTGCTATAGAGGGTGGCTTAACGCTGGTTACCGCGAACATAAGACATTTTGAACAAATCAAAGGTCTAAAGGTGGAAAACTGGTTGAGGTAATACACGGGGTGCTATGAACATATCGCGAATCGCTAAGAATGACAAATACATCAGTCTGAAAAAGATGATGTTTATATGTGTTCACGTTTTGCCGATATATGATGTAACTTTCTGACTTATATATCCACTATTAATATAGCTAGCTTCAAGACTTTGGTCGTTGAATTGGTTAATGACATTGTTATTCGATAAGGAGCAATATGGAGATCATGGCCGAGATAAGTATGGAAGACTTTAAAGCATTTCGTACGTATGCCTGCTCACGTGGCAGCAAAAAATCTTTCTTCGTTAATATGTTGATTTGGATTCCAATTGGGCTTGTTGTGACAATTCTTGCTAACATGAAAGGTATTCGCTTACACCTTCCAACCCTCGTCGGAGGAAGCGCCTTGTTTATAGCCATGATTTTCATCTATGTCTATATTGCTAGAAAGCGCTATGTTCCTGCAAGTGACGGCCCAGTCTTGGGCAATAAGAGATTCATTCTTACAGACGACCGCTTTGTTGAGGAAGGTGAAAGCTCTAAGAGTGAGGTAACAATTGCAGCCGTTAAGAGTTTGGTTGAAACCAGAGATCATTTTTTTGTTATGGTCGATAAGTTCGCCGCCTATATAGTTCCAAAGCGAAGCTTTAGAGGGGTTGGCGACCACGAATTGTTCCGGAAATATTTTGCAAAGGCAGGTGTTAGGACGGAGAATCTATAATCTAGAGTTGCCGATTGCATCAAGGAAATACGTCCGGATTTACAGGCGGCTCGGGGGTCAATTCTTTATTATGGTGACTCGGGGTCGCTTCATGAAATTGACAAGTTAGCCTAAAATTCTTTTACAAGCGAAGCGTGCTAAGGTAGATTCAAGATAAAGCGTATTCTGAACGATACAATCAGGGCTGTTGAAAACGACATAAGGAGTAAGTAATGGGAAGAGATGCTATTCTGGCCATTCTGCGAGATTTCAAACAAGCACATGCCGAGGAATACGGAATTATCGAGCTTGGAGTCTTTGGCTCAATAGCTCGGGATGAGGCGCGGGACGACAGCGATCTCGATATCTGCATAAAAACCAGGACGCCTGACCCGTTTGTGCTTGTGCATATCAAGGATGATATTGAAAAGCTGGTTCGAAAACATGTCGACATTGTGCGGGTGCGGGAAAAGATGAACCCTTTTCTCAGGGAGCGGATAGAAAAAGAAGGGGTCTATGTTTGACAAGGTCCTTGTGCTGTCCATCCTCACGGAGATTGATGAGGCCCTAGAAAAATCAAGAACCGGTCAGGTGTGGTTCAGGTATCGGTCAGAGGCAACTTCCTCTAACCATCATGGGGAAAAGAAAGGAATAGCTACGTGAAAAAGCGGCAATTCCGTGTGTATGCTGACACATCGGTTTACGGCGGCGTATTTGATGATGAATTCGCCGAGGCGAGCCGTGTTTTTTTTGATATGGTGCGTACCGGTTCCTTCTCACTGTGTATTTCCGAGGTAATCCATAAGGAGCTGGAAGTCGCACCGACCAATGTTAACGGATTATTTCAAGATATGCTTCCGCTCTGCCAGTTGGCGGAAATTAATGGAAATACGCTTGAGCTTCAGGATGCATACATAAGGGAAGGTATTTTGAGCCCGAAATGGTATGATGATGCACTGCATGTGGCAATTGCAACGGTCGCGGAGTGTGATGTGATTGTAAGTTGGAATTTCAAGCACATAGTAAATTTTCAGAAAATCCCACTGTTCAACGCCGTGAACGTTTTAAATGGCTATAAGGCAATTGCGATCCATTCTCCGATGGAGGTGATTAGTTATGAAGACTAAAAAATTTGACTGCGTCGAGATGAAACGAAAGGGATCAGAGCATGTATTCGGTGCTGTCGCGCAGTTGACAAAAGAAGAACAATTACGTTTCTGGCAGGAAGGCAACGAAGAGTTGCGTCGGATTATGGCTGCCTCAAAGCAAAAGCACAAGAAGGTTGCCTGAGTCGGCTTGTCCCGATTTGGATCATGTCTTTTGGGGGGCATGAAATAAGAACTTGCCCCCCTCCATCTTCAAAGATTCTTCATCAAATAACTCCCTTACCTCCCCAGCGCCTGCTCCATAATCTTGTACATCCGGTCCACCAGCTTCTTCGGGTCGGCAAGCAATCCGGCGGCGATGAAGGCGTTGTCGGCGATCTGTTCGACGCAGTCCCGGAGCATGGCTTCGTCGGCCCCAACTTTCGACGTCCTATGAAGCTCGGCCAGCTTGCGGATGAGGGGGTGTGATGAATTTATCTCGAGCACCTTGGGCGGGGTAAAGCCCATCTCCTTGCCAGATGCCTTGATGTAGCGCTCCATGGTGGTGGTCATCATGCCCAGCGAGCTGACGAGCACGGCGGGGCTGTCGACCAGCCGCTTCGACTCTTCGACCTTGCTCACCCGGTCGCCCAGCACCTCTTTCATCCAGTCGGTCAGTGAGGTTACCTCTTCGGTGGAGAGGCGCTTCTCCTCCTTTTCCTCGGCCTTTGCCGGTTCACCGGGCAGCTCCAGATCGGCCAGGTCGGCGGAGATGAGCTTCTTGCCGTCGAACTCCTGCATGTTGGTGAGGACAAAGTCGTCGACGGGGTCGTGCAGGTACAGAACCTCGATATCCCGTGAACGGAAGGCCTCGAGGTAGGGGCTCGACTCCACGGCATCGCGGGACGGGCCGCTCATGTAGTAGATGGCGGTCTGGCCCTCTTTCATCCTTCCGGCATACTCTTCCAGTCCGGTGACGCCGTCGGCCTCTGTTTTGCTCGACGAGAAGCGCAGGAGCTTGGCGAGGGTTTCGCGGTTCTCGAAGTCGGTATGGCACCCCTCCTTGATGAACATGGCGAAGCTCTTCCAGAATTCGCCGTACTTGGCGGCGTCCTTCTTTGATTCGTCGAGCAGGTAGCCGAGGAACCGCTTGGTGAGGAATTTTTTGAGCTTGCCCATGAGCAGGCTGTCCTGCATGGTCTCGCGGGAGATGCTGAGCGGGATGTCCTCGGAATCGACGACCCCTTTGACGAACCGGAGGTAGTCGGGGAGGATATCCTTGCAGTGCTGGGTGATGAGCACCTTGCGGCAGTAAAGGTTGACGCCGGGATCGGTGTGGCCGAAGCCCATCCGCTCGAAGTTGTCCCTGGGGCAGAAGAGGACTGAGTTGAGCTGTATGGGTGCGTCGGCGGAGAGGTGCAGGTGGTAGAGCGGCTCATCGTCTGAGTTGGCGATGAACTTGTAGAACTCCTTGTACTCCTCGTCCTTGACCTGGCTCTTGCTCCTGGTCCACAGCGCCTGCACGGTGTTGACCTTCTCCATATCGACGAGGATAGGGAAGGGGACGAAGTTGGAATAGCGCTCGATGATGGAGCGGATACGGTCGGCATCGGCGAACTCGGCGGCATCGTCCTTGAGTTCGATGATGATACGGGTGCCCCGGCGGATGCCGTCGGCATGGGTGATGGTGTAGGTGCCGCTGCCGTCGGAGACCCACTCGCCCCCCTGGGCGTCCTGCCGCCACGACCGGCTCTGTACGGTTACCGTCTTTGCCACCATGAAGGCGGAGTAAAAGCCGACGCCGAACTGGCCGATGAGCTGGCTTTCCTGGGCCTTTGCCTCGCCGAGGCGCTGGAGGAACTCTTTTGTCCCGGAGTGGGCGATGGTGCCCAGGTTGGCGACCATCTCCTCGCCGGTCATGCCGATACCGGTGTCGGTGATGGTGATGGTTTTGGCGTCCTTGTTGACGTCGATGCTGATCTCCAGCGGCACATGCTTGTCGAACCAGTCATCGAGGGTAAGGGCCTCGTGCCGCATCTTTTCCAGGGCGTCGGAGGCGTTGGAGACCAGCTCCCGGACGAATACCTCCTTGTCGGTGTAGATGGAGTGGATGACGATGTCGAGGAGCTTCTTGACCTCGGCCTGGAATTCGAGGGTCTGTTTTCCCTGGGTGTCGGTGGCTGACATGGTGGTATCTCCTTGTAGA
>JAOUDF010000247.1 GCA_029859385.1 Nitrospirota bacterium | reverse complement strand
AAGAAGGATTCACCCTTTGTATCTACTCTGATTGCGCCCGGCCTGTGGTTGCAGAAGATTACCACGCGGCCACCGTCGGACGACCAACTGGAAGTGGCCATCAGGGCGCTGCGGGAAGCCCTTGCCGCTTCCGGTGGCGAAAAGGTCGCTGTAACTTAAACCTCTTGGGAACCCCATGTTCGCAAAACTCGAAGAAGTCATAGAAAAACATCGCGACCTCACTGAGAAGCTGTCCGACCCCAAAGTGCTCTCTAATCAGCAGGAGTTCCAGAAATGCTCGCGGGAGCAGGCCGAGCTGGGTGACGTGGTCGCCGAGTACGAGCACTACAAGTCCGTACTGAAAGAGATCGCCGACGCGGAGGAAATTACCCACGACAAGAGTGCGGACGAGGAACTGCGTGAAATGGCGCTGGCCGAGCTCAATGAACTGACGGCGGAGAAGGCACTAAGTGAGGAGAGACTCAAGATACTCCTCCTGCCCAAAGATCCCAACGACGAAAAGAGCATTATTCTCGAAATCCGCGCCGGTACGGGCGGCGACGAGGCGGGGCTTTTTGCCGCCGACCTTTTCCGGATGTACTCCCGCTATGCCGATTCCCGCCGCTGGCGCGTGGAAATCATGGACTCCAACGAGTCGGGGGTGGGCGGGTTCAAGGAAATCGTTGCGTCCGTTGAAGGGAAGGGTGCCTACAGCCGCCTCAAGTACGAAAGCGGTGTCCACCGGGTGCAGCGGGTACCGGCGACGGAGGCATCCGGCCGCATCCACACCTCAGCTGCTACCGTGGCAGTTCTTCCTGAGGCCGAAGAGGCCGAGATCGCCATACATGAGAAAGATCTGCGGATTGACACCTTCTGTTCATCCGGCGCGGGAGGCCAGAGCGTCAACACCACCTACTCGGCCATCCGGATAACCCACATCCCCAGCGGGCTTGTAGTGAGCTGCCAGGACGAGCGTTCGCAGATCAAGAACAAGGCCAAGGCACTCAAAGTACTCAGGGCCCGGCTGATGGAGCACGAGCAGGAGAAGCTGGACAAGGAACGCTCAGACGCCCGGAAATCCCAGGTTGGAAGCGGCGACCGGAGCGAACGGATACGCACCTACAACTTTCCGCAGAACCGGATAACCGATCACCGGATCGGCGTCACCCTCCATAAGCTTGACCGTATCCTCGAAGGTGACCTCGATGAGCTGGTTGACGCGCTGGTCACGTCGTTCAATGCAGAACGGCTCAAGAACCTCTAAGGGGTTACACGATGGCTTCAACTGCCTCTGCCGACGAAAAGACCTGGACCGTCATTGACCTGCTGAAAGAGGCCACCGACTTCCTCACCAAAAAGGAGGTCTCGCGCAGCCCCCGGCTCGACGTGGAACTATTGCTCGCCGATACCCTGGGACTAAACCGGGTCGGCCTCTACACCAACTTTGAGAAGAAGGTAACCGAGCAGGAGCGGACCGTGTTTCGCGAACTCTTCAAGCGTCGGCTCAATGCCGAGCCGGTAGCCTATATCCGCGGCAAGCGCGAGTTCTGGGGTCTCGAAATGGAGGTTTCCCCCGCCGTCCTCATCCCCCGGCCCGAGACCGAAGTGCTGGTAGAAGAGGCAATAAAGACGGTGGGCGGCAAAAGCGATTCGGCACTCACGATTCTCGACCTCTGCACCGGCTCCGGCTGCGTTGCCGTGGCCCTGGCCAAAGATCTGTCCGAGGCGAAGGTTTGGGCCACGGACATCTCCGCTGAGGCCCTCGACGTTGCCCGGCGCAACGCGGCACGGCATGGAGTGGATTCGCGGGTCTCATTCTGCGCGGGCGACCTGTGGGATGCAGTGTCGGATCAGGAGCTTGAAGGGGCAGTGGACATGATTGTCGCCAACCCTCCCTATATCCCCAATACCGACATCGATGGCCTCGAGCGGAACGTAAAGGACTTCGAACCGCTCTCAGCGCTCGACGGTGGCAACGAAGGGCTTGATATCATCCGGCGGATCATTGCCGAAGCGCCCCGTTTTCTGAAGCCAAGCGGCGCGCTGCTCATGGAGATCGGCTACAACCAGGGAGTGGCCGTTTCCGCCCTCATGGAAGAAAAAGGCTTTACAGAGGTCCGTGTTTTGAAGGATTATTGTGGGCTCGACAGAGTTGTCATTGGATTGAGGTAGAAAAACGTGCAAAAGATAATCATCACCGGTGGTCCTCGTCTTATCGGAGAAGTCGAAGTCAGCGGCGCCAAGAACGCGGCCCTGCCCATTCTGGCCGCTACCCTGCTGGCGCCCGGGCCGTGCCGCATCGACAACGTCCCCGACCTGATGGACGTAAAGACCCTCTGCAAACTCCTCGAGTTCATGGGAATGAAAACCCGCAGGGACGGCAGGGCCATCACCATGGATGCCGCCACTATTCTCAACAAGGAAGCTCCCTACGAACTGGTGAAGACCATGAGGGCGTCGGTACTTGTGCTTTGCCCGCTCGTCGCCCGTTTCGGCGAGGCAAAGGTGTCGCTGCCCGGCGGCTGCGCCATTGGCGCTCGTCCCATCAACCTCCACCTCATGGGGCTGGAAAAGATGGGGGCAAAGGTTCAGATCGAACACGGCTACGTCTATGTGACCGCCGACCGCTTGAAGGGCGCCCGCATCTACTTCGACATAAAGACCGTCACCGGTACCGAGAACCTGATGATGGCCGGGGCCCTGGCCGAAGGCACCACCGTGCTGGAGAACGCGGCATGCGAGCCCGAGGTGGTTGACCTGGCCGATTTCCTCAACAAGATGGGGGCAAACATCAAGGGTGCCGGCACCGATACCATCACCATTGAAGGAGTCAGCGAGCTAACGCCTTCGGATTACAGCGTCATGCCCGACCGGATCGAGGCGGCCACTTTTATTGCAGCGGCAGCCATCACACGGGGCGACGTGCTGATAAAAAACTGCATTCCTGCACATCTCGACGCCGTCATCAGCAAGCTGCAGGAAGTGGGTGTCGACATCAACAAGGAGGCTGACGGGCTAAGGGTAAAGGTGATGAACAAGCTCAAGTCGGTGGATGTGAAGACCATGCCCTACCCTGGCTTTCCGACCGACATGCAGGCCCAGATGATGGCACTGATGTGCACCACTCAGGGGCTTTCGGTCATCACGGAGACCATTTTCGAGAACCGCTTCACCCACGTCATGGAGTTGCAGCGCATGGGCGCGGATATCCGCATTGAAGGCAACTCCGCCATGGTAACCGGTATCGGCCGCCTCAGCGGCGCACCGGTCATGGCCACCGATCTTCGGGCCAGCGCATCCCTGATCCTGGCCGGTCTTGCGGCCAAGGATGAAACGGAGATATCGCGTATCTACCATCTCGACCGTGGGTATGAGCGCATAGAGGATAAACTGTCGCGCCTCGGCGCGAAGATAAAGAGAGTATCGTAAACCATGATCACCATCGCCCTTCCCAAAGGGAAACTGCTGGACACAAGCATCGAGCTCTTCGCCAAAATAGGCATCGAGAGCCTCGAAGACATGAACAAGAGCCGCAAGCTCATCTTCGACACCAACTGCGACGGCTTCCGGTTCATGATCATCCGCGCCGCCGATGTGCCGACCTATGTGGAATACGGCGCCGCCGATCTGGGGATCGTGGGCAGGGATGTGCTGCTGGAGCAGGAGTACGACGTCTACGAGCCGCTCGACCTCAAGTTCGGTTACTGCCGCCTCATGGTGGCCGAGCCGAAGGAGCTTTCGGTGGGCGACGACATCCGCAACTGGTGCAACGTCCG
>JAOUDF010000246.1 GCA_029859385.1 Nitrospirota bacterium | reverse complement strand
CGCCAAGAAATTATCCGGCACCAGCAAATGACCCGCAAAAGCATTGGCATCACTTTCACGGCCTTGGTGGGATAATAAGTCATGCTCGTCGTCAATAGAACTGGTCTTGTGTAGTAACAGATGCCCCAGCTCGTGCATAAGCGTGAAAGACTGCTGAGCTTCCCAAGGTCGTTTCTTTATGACAATCACCGGGCAGGTTGGATCATACAGAGTGAAACCGAGAATCGGGCTCTGCTTTGGTATCTGCCATTTACCGCTGAAACCATTACTGCGAAATACCAGAATACCTTGCGCTTCTACCGCGGCGCGGTAAGAATCAAAGTTGTTTTCAACTGGCAACCCCAGCCATTTGCGCGCAATGCTGGCCGCCTCTTGTTTATCTTTAGGTGGCAAGGCCGGAGGACTAAAACGCAATCTTTCCGTTGCATCTAGGTCTTCAAGCAAGCTCAGATAGACTGCCCGCTGTTTTTCCACTCGTTCAATCAATTTTTTGATATTGGTGGACAACTCCGGTTTCTGATTGGCAAGCGTGCGGAATTGAGGCGTATGTACCTGTGCTTCATCGACCGGGCCGGACTCCAGAAAAAACAGTACTCCACGTCCAAAATAATCAGCGACCTTGCGCAACTGATTGAATGTTATACCGTCTTCGCCAGCCAACACCCGTTCAATGCTGGTCACCGCGATACTAAGTTCAGATGCAAGATCGCTAGGAGTAATGCCATAATCAGCACAACACCATGCTATACGTTTCGGATTTATCGACTGAATACGTTCCATGACTAGCCATTATAATGGCGTTGGATGCTTTTGCAAGAGTCTTGCACGATCTTGCTACGGCCAAAGGCATTGTAAACCTTGCCCGCCACAAATCGCTTTAAAAACATGGCCGCCTGTGGTATAAATTTTCTTCTTTTTGTGCCATTTCCGTAAAGATATCAGGATTACCCATGCAGAAAATACCATTCATGAAACTTGCCGGTACCGGCAACGATTTTGTCCTGATCGACAACCGCTTGGGTATCGTACCGGTCGATGAATCGACGCGGGACTTTGTCCGGCTGGTCTGTGCCCGGGGTACCGGCGTGGGCGCCGACGGCCTTATACTCATCGAGAACTCCGACACCGCCTCCATCAAATGGCAGTTTTACAACGCCGACGGCAGCAGCGCCGAGATGTGCGGCAACGGCAGCCGGTGCGCCGCCCGTTTTGCCTGGCTCCAGGGGATTACGGGGCGGGAGCTGACCCTCGAAACGGTCGCAGGTATCATTAGGGCAGAGATCACCACCGACAGAAACGTAAAGGTCCAGCTGACCAATCCCCACGGGCTGAGGCACGAGATCGCCGTGGAAATCAGCGGCGCCACTTTCCCGGCCAGTTTCATCAATACGGGCGTACCCCACTGCATCTATTTTGTGGATGACCTCGACAAGGCCGACGTCTTTGAGCGTGGCCGCGCCACCCGCTACCATGCGCTGTTTCAGCCGAAGGGCACCAATGTCAACTTCATCGAGGTTACCGGACCACGGTCCCTTCGCATCCGCACCTATGAGCGGGGCGTCGAGAACGAGACCCTGGCCTGCGGTACCGGCTCGGTAGCCGCGGCGCTGGTGGCCGGATCGCTGGGGATGGTGGAAAGCCCCGTCTTTGTCGAGACGAGGAGCGGCGGGGTACTCAAGGTCTATTTTGCCCTGGAAGGCGATACATTCAGCGAGGTTTTTCTCGAAGGCGACGCTACGGTCATCTGCGAGGGGGAACTCTGGGAAGAGGTTTGGAAATGATGAGCGAAGGAGGGCACTAGATGTTTTCTGGCTCCATTACGGCAATTATCACCCCGTTCAGGAACGGGAAGCTCGACGAGAAGTCCTTTGGCGACCTGATCGAGTTTCAACTTGCCAACGGCACCGACGGTATCGTCCCCTGCGGTACCACCGGCGAATCGGCGACCCTTTCTTACGAGGAGCACGATCGTGTCATCGAATTCGCCATCGAGGCGGTGAACCGCCGTGTGCCGGTCATTGCGGGCACCGGCTCCAACTCGACGGATGAATCAATCATGCTCACGAAGCATGCGAAGAAGGCGGGGGCCGACGCGGCGCTGCTCATCTCCCCCTACTACAACAAGCCGACCCAGGAGGGGCTCTACCTGCATCATCGCGCGGTGGCCGAGGCAGTGGACATTCCGCAGGTGCTCTACAACGTGCCGGGAAGAACGAGCGTCAACATGCTCCCGTCAACGGTGGCGCGGCTGGCCCGCATCCCCAACATCGTCGGCATCAAGGAGGCTACCGCCAACCTTCAGCAGATCAGCGAGATTATCGAGATGTGCGGCCCCGACTTCGATGTGCTCTCCGGCGACGACTTCACGGTGCTGCCTACTCTCGCTATCGGTGGCAAGGGGGTCATCTCGGTGGTCTCCAACGTGGCCCCGGCCGACATGGCCGGTCTGTGCGACGCATGGTTCGCGGGGAACATCAAGGAGGCCCAGAGGCTTCACTTCAAGCTCCAGCCCCTCTCCACCGCCATGTTTTACGAGACGAACCCGATCCCCGTCAAGACGGCGGTGGCGCTCATGGGACGGTGCGAGCTTGAGTTCCGCCTGCCGCTGTGCCCCATGGGCGAAGTGAATGCGCAAAAACTGAAATCGGTAATGCAGGGCTACGGCCTGCTTCAACCAACGGGGGTATTGTAATGAAGATTGCCGTAACGGGCGCCGCGGGGCGCATGGGGCAGCGGATCATCGCCTGCATCAGCGATACAGAAGGTGTTCAGCTTGCAGGCGCCATAGAGAGGCCCGGTTCACCGGCCCTGGGCAAAGATGCCGGAGAGGTTGCGGGAATCGGCCGCAACGGCGTGGTCATCGTCGATTCGCTGGAGAAGGCCCTTGCCGCAGCCGACGTCCTTATCGACTTCACCTCGGCCGAGGCCAGCCTGGTCCATTTGAAGACAGTCGCCTCTCTGGGTAAGGCCATTGTCATCGGCAGCACCGGATTCTCCGCTGCACAGATGGAAGAGGTGAAAGGCCTGACAAAAAACACCTCCTGCGTGCTCGCCCCCAACATGAGCGTCGGTGTCAACGTGCTGCTCAAGGCGCTGGACCTGGTAGCCCGGACCCTGGGTGACGACTACGACGTCGAGATCGTCGAGGCCCATCATCGCTTGAAGAAAGACGCGCCGTCGGGCACGGCCATGAAGATTGCCCAGGTACTGGCATCGTCCCTCGATCGCAACCTTGACGAAGTGGCGGTCTACGAACGCAAGGGGCTTATCGGCGAGCGCACCCAAAAGGAGATCGGCATACAGACCATCCGCGGTGGAGACATCGTCGGTGACCATACCGTCTACTTTGCGACCATGGGGGAGCGCCTCGAGTTCACCCATCGCGCATCGAGCCGCGACACCTTTGCGAGGGGATCGATCCGCGCGGCCCAATGGCTTGCAGGGCGCGGCTTCGGCCTCTTTGACATGCAGGATGTACTGGGTCTCAAGGGGAACCAATGAGAATCGTCCGCTTCTCATATCGCGGCCATGACGAGTGGGGCGTTATCGAGAACGACCGGGTACGCCTCGTCGACGGCGACCCGTTTGGCGGTGACTTCATACGCTCCTTCAGTTCCGCTCCGCTGGATGATGTGCGACTGCTGGCCCCCTGCCTGCCGACAAAGATCGTCTGTGTGGGGCTCAACTACAAAGACCATGCGGCGGAACTCACGATGGAGCTGCCTGCCGAACCGCTCATATTTCTCAAGCCGTCGTCGGCGGTG
>JAOUDF010000245.1 GCA_029859385.1 Nitrospirota bacterium | reverse complement strand
CTGGGGTGTGTTTGTGGGATTTTCCCCTCCTTCGGCTTTGGCATGATCGTGGCCCCGCTGGTTGCAGGCCTGCTCAAGTGGAATAAAGGAGCCGCCTTCATCGGCAACTTCGTCATGAACCCCGTCACCGGCCCGTTCTTCTGGGGGCTCAGCGCCCTCGTCGGTGCGCTCATGTTCGGCATCGACATCAGCGCCCTAAAAGGAGAGGACGACGGCCTGAGCATTTCCGGCCTCATGGGTGGTGTCGGAAACACCGCCAAGGTGCTGCTTGTCGGCAACTTTATAGTATCGGTCTTCTTCTCCTTCTTCACCTACCCCGTGGTCAAACGCTGGGTCGCCAGGAAGCAACAGGCCCGCTTCGCCAAGATCCCCGTCAGAATTGATTCATAGGTTCGCTTTCAGCGTGCCCCTCTAAATCCTCGCCTTTTTAATATTCCCTGCCTTGCCCGGTAAAAATCTGGCATGTTTTCTGCTAAATTGCCAGGGAACCCCATGGAGGCAACGCATGGATGGTAACAAAAGGGAGATAAAGGACAGGCGGGTCCGGCACGCCAGCATACTGAGTCTTCGCCGACTTCATGGCAGGCGCCGCGCCGTGCGGCGCATGGAGGACATTCCGGGATATTCGACCCGGCTCGACTGGCACAGTCCCGCCATTTTTTTGATGGTCCTGACGCTGATGATCCTCTGCGTTGCCGATGCCCACAACACCCTTCAGCTCCTGCGTGTTGGCGCCGAAGAGGCCAATCCGATCATGCAACACTTGCTCCAGAAGGGGACAGACGTGTTCCTTGCGGGGAAATTCGGGATTACTGCGGTAGGTATCGTTTTACTGGCCGCTTTACACCATTACCCGATCATACGGCCGTTTCATGCCCGGCATGCGCTCTATGCCCTGCTGCTGCTCTATCTGGTCCTGATTACCGGCCAGGTCGCTGTCTGGCCGGGAGAGGGGTCGCTCTTTTTCGTGGTTCCGTCCGACGACCACTGATCAACGCGGCAATCAGCGGGGCAGGTTTATCTTCGGCTCTTCCTCGTTTCTCCGGTAGACCAGAAGAATCCGTCCAATTGTCTGTACCACGGCACCACCACTCTTTTCCTCGACAACGGCAGCAGCCTCATCCCTGTCGAGAAACGCGTTTTCCATGATTTTCACCTTCACCAGCTCATGGTCCGCCAACGCCTTGTCGAGGGCCGCCAAAGGCCCTTCATCAAGGCCGTCCTTGCCTATCTGCACCACCGGCTTGAGGTGGTGACCAAGACTCCTCAGGTAGCGGCGGTCTTTACCGCGAAGCTCTGTCATACATTATCCTTTTCCTTGAATAACACCCGACCAGGCGCAAGCCTCTAATGGCCGCTCATTTTGTCCATCACCGCAAACAGTACGCCCGAGACTACAAAGGTAAGGTGGATCCCCACCTTCCAGGCCAACTGCTCAGTAGTAAACTGCTCCGTATTGACAAAGGACTTGAGCAGCTCTATGGCCGAGATCGCGACAATCGAGCCGATGACCTTGATCTTCAGATCGGAAAAACTGACGTGCCCCATCCACTCCGGCCGGTCTTCATGATCGCCCGTATGAATCTTGGAAACGAAGTTTTCATATCCGGCAAAAACAATGATCAACAGAAGGTTTGCGACAAGAGTGATGTCTATCAGCGAAAGGATTCCAATAATCACGTCGCTGCCACCGCCGGTTATTACGAAAGGCACCAGCTTCGCAAACTCCTTGACGAACTTGACGAGCAGCAGCGCTATGGCAAGTATCAACCCGATATAAAACGGCACCAGCAGCCACCGACTGTTGAACATGACTCGCTCAAGTGCTGACTCAATTCTCTTCATTTATGAATATCTCCGATCAACTCCAATAGAGGACATCTGCATCAACCGCCCTTTTACGGTCCGCACATTATAATGCAACCAACAGGATTGTCCAGCATTCCTCCTCTCTGCCAGCCCGCAGGAGGGAACACTGATGGATAAATGTCTACTTGATGAGTAAAGACAAGGAGAACGATGAGTATTTACAGGGGGAGTCGACGTGAGGCGAGGTGCCTGGAATTTTACAGGAAAACAAAAGGGCATGACCAAATTGGCCATGCCCTTTTTACAGACTATTAATTCTTCCTTCTGAACCTGGACCCTGCGGCAACACCCGCAATACCAATACCCAGGAGAATCATGGTAGAAGGTTCGGGAACGGCGTTGGGAGTGATATATCCCCTTTCATCAAAAGCAAAGGTAAGATTATCTATGGCGTAACCTGCCGGTTCGCTGCCAGTGATATAAAACTGTATTCCGGCGATGACCGCGTTACCCGAGCTATCACCCAATCCAAAAAATTCGATCCCATACTGTGAATTGGTAATAGAGCCTATCAAGTGGCCGAGTCGGTCATAGGCAGCAATTGTAGTCCCGCCTATTGCATCAAAATAACCACCGTCCAGACCGACAGCGGCGACATCCTGGCTAAAAAGCACTGCAACTGACCCTGCGAACCTTGGAGTTCCGGAAAGAACGGGAGACGTGGGATTGGCCCCATCCGATGTGATGAAAGTATTGGGTGCAGCCGCGTCGAGTGCCAAGGGAACTCCCACCGTCGGTGTACCAAGGCCGCCCATGAAATAACCATCAAAACTCACTGAATAGGTGCCGAAATTGTAGACAGGATTGGTAGTGCCAAGGGAATACTCACTAAAAGTAATGACAGATGCCGCGGGAGTAAAGCTTCCGGCAGCCAGGTCAACAAGCGCCGCATTCGCACTTCCAATCATTCCCAACGAAAACACCCCGACTGCCAAACTTGCCAATAGTTTCTTTTTCATAATTAACCCCTCCTCTGCTCGTTGTTTACACTATGATTTACGCCGATCACTTCTTCCAAACCAGCTTATCAGGCTGTGACATTTCAGATTATTCTGACTTCACTAAACTAATCAAAGTATTGCAATTGCAGTGCCATTTCCATCGTTTTGATATATAAGGGCTTTGGGAGAAGCACCCTTTAAAAGCCGTCAAATATTCCGACACATTTTGCCCGCATTATAAGTTTTTAACAATAAAAACAACGGGTTTGGCAAAGTTATCGAAATTCAGGCATTGTCTGGGAAATTTTACACTTTTTGCTACCAGCTAGGCATAAAGAGCAAATTTTATCCTCAATTCACATCTCCAAACACCTCACAAACCTCTTACCTGATTGCACCTCTCCGCGTGCTCAATCTTACCCCGTTTTCCTCTACAGAGTATTGAGCTTACAAATAAAAAAAGCCCCCTTTTTCCAGGGGGCCCCTCTTCTGTTGTTCTCTATTTTTTACTTGCTCACCGTCACCGCTGTCACCTTCAACTCCGGGATCTTGGCTACCGGGTCGTGGGCCGACTGGGTCAGGGTGTTTACCGCCGCATCACCCAGCAGGTAGGGCACGAACACCACGCCCTCGGGGGAGCGGCTGGTGATGCGGGCCTTGATGCGGATCTCCCCGCGCCGCGATTTAATGGTTACCATATCGCCGTCGGCCACTCCCCGTGATCCTGCGTCGGCGGGGTTGATCTCCACTACGCTCTCGGGGACGACCCGTTTGATGTCCTTCACCCGCTCTGACATGCTGCCGGTATGGTAATGGAAGAGCCCACGGCCAGTGGTCATGATCAGCGGGTATTCTTCCGAAGGTATCTCCTTGGGCCCCAGGAAGTCTACCGCAGAGAACCTCCCCTTACCGCGTGGGAAGGCGCCGTTGTGGAGGAACTTGGTCCCGGGGTGCTCCTTGGTCGGGCAAGGCCACTGGATGCCGCCGTTGTTGAGCCGGTCGTAGGATATGCCGCCGAAGGACGGCGTTACCGA
>JAOUDF010000039.1 GCA_029859385.1 Nitrospirota bacterium | reverse complement strand
CGCCCCGGCATGAGTCGCATCCATCGACGTGGGTGAGGACCATATTCGTCTGGCCTTCCGTCAACCGGCCATCGACGAACCCTGACAGCAACTCTGCATAGTGCTCACAGTGCATCTTATCTCCTCCAGTGGTGTGCCAGTTTTTTCTTTAACTCTTCCCGGCCCCGGAATATCCGGGACTTGACCGTCCCCGCCGGGACATCGAGTATCTCTGCAATCTCTTCGTAGGAAAGGCCGTCGATCTCTCTTAAGAGCAGCGCCGACCTGAATTCGTCAGGCAGCGCCTCCAGCGCCCTGCGGATATCCGCCCCCATTTCTTTCTGAAGTACTTTTTTCTCCGGCGTCTGCTCCGAGGCGCCGAATTCCAGCGGTGGGCCACCTTCGTCGCTGTCGCTTTCCCGGACCGCCGCTTCCGACATCTTCCGCTCCTGCGAGGAGCGGTAGGTCAGGCAGACGTTGACGGCGATGCGGTAGAGCCAGGTATAAAAGGAGGAGTCCTCCCTGAAGCTTCCGATGGCCCGATATGCCTTGAGAAATGATTCCTGGGCAAGGTCTTCGGCGGTGTCGCGTTCGCCTGTGAGGCGATGACAGAGGGAGATGACCTGGCGGTGATACTTCATTACCAGGATTTCGAAGGCCCCGCGATCCCCGGTTTTGCACTTTTGTACCAGCAGGGAGTCGGGGGACTGGGGTGTTTGCAATGATGGCCTCTCTCTGTTCATCGACATTTGACCGGCTCGTTTTCCGAAAGTTCCCGAAATTTTTTTTCGGGGCCGACGCTCCGGGCCTTTGTTGGTCGTAAGTCAGCGCAAATCCTTGACTTGCGCCGCTGCGTTGTTATAATCAAAAGCAACACAAGATACATGAAAAAGACGGGAGGCATGCCATGAAGGGCCTGCTTCGGTTCACAGTAGTGCTGCTGCTCCTTTCGGTGATGGTGGCCGGATGCAGCGTAAAGATCGTCCCGTCTCCCGGGGCTGCCGGTGGCGTGGATTTGCGCAGAAACCTTGCGGTCCAGGAGAAGGAAGGGTTCAAGGTGACGGTGCAGTCCATGGCCTGGGCAGGGGCGCCCTATTATCTGGACCAGTATTATACCCCTTTTTTCGTAACTGTCCGCAATGATCGGACAGTACCGCTCAAACTTGACTATGGAGCATTCTTTCTTGTCGATAACGAGGGGAACCAGTTTAATGTAGTGGCGCCGGACAAGGTCTGGGACATACTGGTGGGCAAGCGGGCGCCGATAGTCTATATGCCGTCCTCTCCCTATCCATCGTACTACTATGACCGCTATCGCTGGTATGACAGGCACCCGCTTCCCCCTTACCCCTATTACTATCCCTATTACTACCCCGGCTGGGCCTATGAGGTGCCGCCGTCCGAGGAGTACGCCTGGAGCCACTCCAAGGATATCCTCGTGGAAGGGCTGACGGAAGGGGAGGTAATGCCGGGGGCACAGGTGAGCGGATTCGTTTATTTCAAGGAAGCAACCCGGACGGGTAACTGGCTGGAGCTGGCCGTTACCCTTGAGGGGGTTCAGTTCAAATATCGATTCGATCTTTTGAGGCAGGGTGGACGTGGCCGTAGTAGCGGGTATTGATCTGGGGACAAACACGGTCCGTCTTCTTGTGGCCCGATTCGGCGATACCTCCCCTTTTGAAGAGCTCTATTCCGAACAGCGGATAACCCGTCTCGGGCAGGACCTCAGGAAAGCCGGTCGGCTGGTTCCCGAGGCCATCGACCGCACGGTGGCGGCCATCGGCGATTTCAAGGTCATGGCCGACCGTTTCCAGGTTGACCGTATGGCCGTGGTCGCCACCAGCGCGGTGAGGGATGCGCGCAACAGGGATGAGTTCATCGACCGGGTAAAGGCCAGGACCGGCTACGAAGTCCAGGTCATCGACGGCGACAGGGAGGCGCTCCTCAGCTACAAGGGCATACGGATGACCCTCGACGGCCATGCCGACAACCTCATGATCGTCGATATCGGCGGAGGGAGCACCGAGTACGTCTCCGTGGCAGAGGGCAAAATCGGCGGCTCCGTGAGCATCAACATGGGGGTGGTGCACTTCACCGACGGCTATCTCTGCTCCGACCCGCCGACCGACGGGGAGGTCGCTTCGGTGCAGAAAGAGGTCCGGCGTCTCTTGTCCCATAACGCGGGCCATATGCAGGCTCGTGAAGGCATGCGCTTTGTGGGGACGGCAGGGACAGTCACCACCCTGGCGGCCATTCATCAGGGGCTCACCGAATACGACCCGTCAAAGATAAACAACTACACCATAAGCCGCGCGGAGATCGGCCGGATGTTCGAGTTTCTGCGGGCCATGCCGATAAAGGAACGCAGCGGCGTGCCGGGTCTGGCGCCGGGCCGCGAAGACCTGATCATCGCGGGGACCATCATCCTCATGGAAAGCATGGACCATTTCGCCTCCAGCCAGCTTGTCGTCAGTGATTACGGGCTCAGGGAAGGGCTTGTCCTCGATCTCTATGAGGACCTGTCCGGTAAAGGGCCGAAGAGGAGAACAGTTTGTGAGTAACATGACCAAAAAAGAGGTCGAAACGGCCAGGAAGAAACAGCTGACGCTCATCCTCATGGCAGGGGGCTTGGTGGTCCTTTATATTGCCTTCTCGTTCTTTTTCGGCGACATGGGCCTGGTAAAGCTCTACCAGATGTGGGAAACAAAGCGCGGCCTGCAAACCGAGATACAGACCCTTAAGCAGGAAAACGAGCGACTTGGCAAGGAGGTCGAGGCCCTCAGGAACGATCCCGACAAGATAGAGGGGGTCGCTCGAGAGAAGCTCGGCATGGCCCGCAAGGGCGAAATAATCTACCAGTACGAAAGAAAGGCGCCTGCGGAATCAACGGGTGCCGCGGGAGGCAAATGAGCGACGGTCCGCTTTATATAAATTTTACCTGGCACATGCACCAGCCCTACTACAAGGACCTGGTGACCGGCGAATACCTTCTCCCCTGGGTCCGTCTTCACGCCATCAAGGATTACTACGACATGGCGGCAATCCTTGAAGACTTTCCCGCCATTCATCAGACCTTCAATATGGTCCCCTCGCTGGTTGATCAGATTCAGGACTATGTCGAAAACGACGTCAAGGACATCTACACGGAGTATACGCTCAAACCGGCGTCGGACCTGACGATCGAGGACAAGGTCTTCATCCTGCACAACTTCTTCATGGCAAACTGGGACACCATGGTGAAGGCGCACCCCCGCTACGGCGAGCTTCTCGCCAAGCGCGGGTACTTCGTTTCGGTCTCGGAGCTTAAGAATGTCGCCCGTTACTTCTCCCAGCAGGACTTCCTTGACCTGCAGGTCTGGTACAACCTGTCGTGGTTCGACCCGATCTTCATGGAGAAAGACCCTCTGGTAAAGGGGATGATCAAAAAGGGGCGCGACTTCACCGAGGAAGACAAGGCGCTGCTGATCGCCAAGCAGATCGAGATCATGGGTAAAGTGGTGCCCGTCTATAAAAAGCTGGCGGCCAAAAAACAGATAGAGGTCAGCACCACCCCCTACTACCATCCCATACTGCCGCTGCTCTGCGATACCAATGCCGCACGGGTGGCCCTGCCCGACATCCACCTTCCGCACCAGCGTTTCAGGCACCCCGAGGATGCCCGTGAGCAGATCATGCGGGCCGTGGCCTACCACGAAAAGATGTTCGGCAGCAAACCGGTGGGGATGTGGCCGTCAGAGGGTTCGGTCAGCGACGAAATGATCGCGCTGGTGGCCGATGCCGGCATAAAGTGGATCGCCACCGACGAGGAGATACTGGCGCGGACCCTCAACACCCGCCTGGAACGCGACACCATCTCCATGCGTCAGGTCGATGACCGGCTCTATCGCCCCTACCGGGTTACGTCGAAAGGGCGCGACCTTTCCATTGTCTTCAGGGACCACCACCTCTCCGACCTCCTCGGCTTCGTCTATTCCAAGTGGGACAGCTGGAACGCCGTGGAAGACCTCATCGATCGCCTGAAGAAGATACGCCGGCAGCTTGTGCACAAGCCGGGAAACCACCTCGTCTCCATCATCCTCGACGGCGAGAATGCGTGGGAGTACTACCCCAACGATGGCCGCGACTTCTTCCTCCGCCTTTACGAGCGGCTCAGCCAGGAGCAGGAGCTCAAGACCGTCACCGTCAGCGAGTACCTCAAGGAAAATCCCCCCGCCGATACACTGCCGGGAATCTTTACCGGTTCGTGGATCAACCACAACTTCCGGATATGGATCGGCCACGAAGAGGACAACGCCGCCTGGGACCTCCTCTCCGAGACGCGCGACGTCCTCGAAGAGGCCTCCCGCAACGGGCTGCCGAAAGATGTGTCGGCCAAGGCCTGGGAGGAGATATACATCGCCGAGGGGAGCGACTGGTGCTGGTGGTACGGCGACGACCATTCCTCGGCCCACGACGACATCTTCGACGAGCTCTTCCGCCGCCACCTCATGAACGTCTACACCATCATCGGTCGCGAGGTCCCCGACAAGTATAAGATCCCTATCCTGCGGGAGGACAAGGAGTGCGAGGCCACCATCCAGCTCATGGCCTTCATCAACCCCGTCATCGACGGCGAGGTCTCCAACTATTTCGAGTGGCTCTCCGCCGGCTATTTCGATGTGGCAACCCGCGGCGGGGCCATGCACCGTGTGGAGAGTATCATCTCCCATATCTACTACGGCTTCAACCTCAGCCAGATGTTCTTCCGGATCGATACTCAGGTCGGCCTGCAGGACGACAGTGTCCATGGCCTCGAATTCTGCGTCCATTTCCTCATGCCCCACCATTACCGGGTGGAGATCGCCATCAACCTCAAACGGGGCAAGCACTCCGTGAAGGCGAAGCTCTGCGAGGGGAAGAGCGAGACCGAGTGGGAGCTGGTAAAGCCCGTCACTTCCGTGGCGGCGAACGAGATCATCGAGCTTGGGTTGCCCTTTGAGGATATAAAGGCCCGGCCGGGCGAGGAGGTCCATTTCTTCGTCACGGTCCGGCGCGATAAGGCGGAGCTGGAAAAATGGCCGCCCAGAGGATACCTCTCCTTCACCGTACCCACCGAGGATTTTGAGGCCATCATGTGGCAGGTGTAAAAGGCCATATTCCGGGTTCAGTGGCACAAGCTCTTTAACCCATAGTTATCTTCATGGCGACCTATCAACGCATCCTCATCATCCGCTACGGCGGGCTGGGCGACTTTATTCTGACCCTGCCGTTGCTTGCCGCCCTCAGGGAGATCTCTCCGGGAGGGCATGTCACCTTCATGGGGAAAAGGGAGTTCGCCTCCCTGGCCGAAGGCGTCTATATCGACGCCATCGAGTCGGTCGAAAAACACGGAATCAGCACCTTTTTCATCAAGGACGGGGAGCTCGACCCCGGCCTGTCCGAGTTCTTTGCCTCCTTTGATCTCATTCTTTCCTTTCGCACCGACCACGAGGGGATCTTCGCCGCCAACCTGCGGCGGGTTGCCAAGGGGCGGGTCGTCGTCTCGTCGCCTTCACCGGATAAAACCGGCGTGCATGCGTCGGATTTTCTCCTTTCCGCCCTCGATCAGGCCGACATCGATTGGAAGCAGTTTCCCGCACCGGTTCCACTGCTCCCCTTTGAGGCGAGGGAGAAGGGCGATATCATCGCCATTCATCCCGGCAGCGGCAGTGCCGCCAAGTGCTGGAGCGTGGACCGGTATATCGAACTGGCCGGGCGGGTCGAGGGGGAGACAAAGCTGCGGCCGGTACTGATCTTCGGCCCGGCGGAGGAGGGGATACGGCATCGGGTCGGGTGGCATTTCAGCGCCTATGACAACCGCGAGATCCACGAGGTGGCTTCGTTCCTCAAGGGGTGCCGCGCCCATGTCGGTAACGACTCCGGCATCACCCATCTGGCGGCGGCCCTCGGGGTGCCCACTCTCGCCCTCTTTGGCCCTACCGACCCGGCAGTCTGGGCGCCCCGGGGCGCTCACGTAAAGGTCCTGGAGGGGGAGGCCGACTGCGCCCCCTGCACCGAAGAGGAGCGGCGGCAGTGCAGAAACAGGGTCTGCCTCGACTCATTGACGGTCGATACCGTCTATGGCGAACTGGTGAAGCTGACGGCTGAAAACTGAAGACATTTCAATATATTCATTTTACCGGTCATGGGGATGTGATATAACTAACTGTCTTTTAACAGCAATAAAGAGGCTGCGTTGAGCAAGGTAAAACAGGCTGTCAGGACAAACGAAACCCAGGGGCGGCTGAACCTTCTAAGCAGGGTCGTCGACCTTTCGGTGACCGCCGTTTCGCAGGATCAGCTCGTGAAAGAGGTCCTGGATCTTACCCTCGACTATCTGGGGGCCAGGGTGGGCTCGCTCCTCTTTTACGACGAAGGCCAGCAGCACCTCTATGTCAAGCACAGCAAGGGCCTCTCTCCGGCGCTGGCTGAGCGTATACGGATCAAGATCGGCGACGGTATATCGGGCTGGGTGGCCCAGCGCCGCAAACCCCTCCTGGTCGAGGACATCGAAAACGACCCCGTATTCGGCCGGATCAGTAACGCCAAGTATGAAACCCGGTCGCTGATATCGGCACCGATCATTGCCAAGGACCGGCTCCTCGGCGTCATCAATGTAAACAACAAGAAGGACGGTTCATCCTTCGGCGAGGACGACCTCTCGCTGCTGGTCACCATTGCCCGCGAGATATCGGTCACCCTCGAGAACTTCTACCTGCTGGAGAGCCTCAGGAAGAAGGCCGACGTCCTGGAAGCGGCCAATGCTCAGCTGGTCGACATGGGCAAGGCACGGGTCGAATTCCTCTCGAGGGTCTCCCATGAACTCCGCACCCCGCTGAACTCGATCAAGGGGGCGGCCTATTACCTCCTCAGTGCCAAGAGCTACGGACAGGACAAGCTGCGCGAGTTCCTCCAGATCATCACCGACGAGAGCAACCGCCTTATCAGAATGATCGACGATCTGCTCGACCTGTCGACACTGGAAGACAAGGATGGGCCGCTCAAGAAGGTCGAAGCCGACCTGCTCAAGATGCTTGGCGACATCGCCGCCATCTTCAGGCCTCAGGCCGCGGAGAGAGGGGTTGAGATCGTTACCGATTTCCCCCCCGCCCGCGGAAAACATGAAGGTCGACCGGGACAAGATCATCCAGCTTTTCACCAACATCATCGGCAACGGCGTCAAATATACCGGCAGCGGGGGAAAGGTAACCGTCGGGATGCGGGAGGATGGGGATTTCCTCGTGGTGACGGTGGCCGATACCGGCAACGGCATACCGGAAGAGGACCTGCCCTATATCTTCGACAAGTACCGGACGGTGGGTGAGGCGGGAGAAGGGGTGGCCCGCACGGGGCTCGGCCTCTACATCTCCCGGAAGATCATCGAGCTGCACGGGGGAGAGATTCACGTCGACAGCAGGGTGGGAGAAGGGACAACCTTCACCGTTACCCTCCAGCGGCATGACAAGGGGGACTACCAGAAGGAGTTGCAAAAGACGCTGGACCTTCTGTCCGACATGATCGCCGAGGTAATGCATGTCAAGATAACCTCCCTGATGCTCGTGGACCAGAGCACCGACGAGCTGACCATAAAGAGCTCCCACGGGCTCGACCCGACCACGGTGGCCAATACCCGCCTGAAAATCGGCGACAAGATCGCCGGATGGGTGGCCCTGGAAGGGAAACCGCTCCTCATAGAGGACATGGAAAAAGACCTCCGGATGAGCAGGCGGAGCATTTCGCAGTACAACACCAAATCGCTTCTTTCGGTGCCGATCAAGGTGGGCGACCGGGTTACAGGCGTCCTTAACGTCAACAACAAGGAGGATGGCAGCGTCTTTACCGAGGGGGACCTGGAGCTCTGCACCGCCCTGGCGGAGAGGGTGGGCACCGTGCTCCACAAACTCGACCGGTACAACAACAAGAACGCCCTCCTCAAGGAGATGTCGCGGTCGCTGGAGACGCTGGTCAAGGCCAAAAAGGAATATCCGGCGGACAGGGAGTCGACCATAGGCCTGTATATCTTCCCGCTCCTCAAGGGCCTGGGGATTTCAGCGGAGGAGGGGCGCATCATCTACTACGCCTCGACCCTCTACGACCTCGGGCTCGGCATGGTTACGGAGAACGCCCTCAAGGGGAGCGGTCCCCTCTCCGACGACGAGAGGCGGCGGCTCAGGGAGCATCCGCTGGCGGGGCTTTCGCTGATCGAGCCGCTGGAGTTCGTGGAGATGGTCAAGATGGTGATCCTGCACCATCACGAGCATTACGACGGCACCGGCTACCCCGATGGCCTGGCCGGTCAGGATATCCCGCTGGGGGCGCGGATACTGGCAGTGCTCGATTCCTTCTGCGCCATGACCCGGCCAAGGAGGTATCGTCCTCCGAAATCGGTGGAACAGGCCCTCGAGGAACTTGAGAATGAAGCCGGAACACGGTATGATCCTGCGATAGTCCGAAAATTTATTGAAACAGTCAACGCCATGAGGGAGGAGTAAGGGAGTGAGTCAGCTTGCGGAGAGAGTCAAGAATATCAAGCCGTCGCCTACGCTGGCCATCGAGGCCAAGGCAAAGAAGATGAAGGCGGAGGGAGTTGACGTCGTAGGGTTTGGAGCCGGCGAGCCCGACTTCGATACACCCGAAAATATCAAGGAGGCGGGGATCCGCGCCATCCGCGAGGGGCATACCAAGTACACCGCCGTCCCGGGCACCGACGAACTCAAGGATGCCGTCATCGCCAAGTTCAAGAGGGACAACGGGCTGGACTACAAGCGGAGCGAGATAATCGTCTCTTGCGGCGCCAAGCACTCCCTCTACAACATCGCCCAGGTCCTGTTCCAGGGCGGCGACGACGTCCTTATCCCCGCTCCCTACTGGGTCTCCTATCCCGACCAGGTGATTCTCAACGACGCCAATCCGGTCATCGTGCCGACGCGCGAAGAAAACAACTTCCTGCTGACCCCGGAGCTGCTCGCGAAGGCGATTACGCCCCGCACCAAGGCGGTCGTCATCAATTCGCCGTCGAACCCCACGGGGTCGGGTTACAGCCGGGCCGCCCTCGAGAAGATCGCCGCCGTCGCCGTGGAGCGTGACCTCATCGTCATCTCGGACGAAATCTACGAGAAGCTGGTGTATGACGATTTCACCCATCTGAGCATCGCGTCGCTGGGCGACGAGATCAAGAGCCGCACCATCGTGGTCAACGGCGTATCGAAGGCCTATGCCATGACCGGCTGGCGTATCGGCTACGCCGCGGGGCCCGAAAACATCATCTCCGCCATGAGCAAGGTGCAGAGCCAGAGCACGTCGAACCCCTCGTCCGTGGCGCAGAAGGCTACCGTGGAGGCCCTCAACGGGCCGCAGGACTTCATCCCCGGCATGATCGCCGAATTCTCCCGCCGCAGGAAGTATATGGTCGAGCGGCTCAACGCCATCCCGGGTATTACCTGCCGGATGCCGGTGGGCGCCTTCTATGCCTTCCCGTCGGTTTCGGCGCTCTTCGGCAAAAAAGTCGGGGAGAGGGTGATAAACAACTCCGGCGACCTGGCGGCCTACCTGCTGGAAGATTCGAAGGTGGCGCTCGTCTCGGGAGACGCTTTCGGTGCCGAGGGGTATGTGCGCCTCTCCTACGCCACCTCCATGGAGAACATCAAGAAGGGGCTCGACAGGATAGAAGAGGCCGTCAGCCGTCTGGCCTGAGATCGGTAACATACTGAATATACCCGGGGGCGGCGCATGCGTCGCCTCCTTCTTTTTGGAGCGTTATGAGCGACAAGCGGGAAGTCATCGTAGAGTACGAACTCAAGGAAATCGATACCGTCAGTACCTTCAAGATGGTGTTCTTCATTACCCTGGCGATAGGGGTACTCATCGCCATAATCCAGGCAGCCGCATTCCTCGCGGCGGGCAACTGGGAATGGGCCGGGGGGACACTGTTCATGCTCCCTGTCTTTGCGGCCCTTCAGGGGGCGCTCATACTGGTGGTGGCGTGGCTTTACAATCTCTTCGCCCATCGCTTCGGCGGTATCAGGATGCGGTGGAGGACGGTTGAGGATGGTACGGAGATGCAGCAGGCCCGGCAAGGCGAAGCTAGGGTCGATGATGCCACGAGCGACGTCGTACCGCCGGTCTCCGGCGCCAATTTGTCCGTGTAATACAAAAATGTAATCGGCAATATTGGTGCAATAAAATTGTTGCAAAGTGTTTCGTGGGGGAGTATAAGGAATCAATGGCGCAGGCCTAGGGTAAAACATAGTGTTTTTGTTGAGGCCTTGATTCTCCTGCTCCGCGTTTTCTGTCATTGAGCAGTATTGTTGCTGGTGTGCTGGTTTGTTATTGGAATATGTCTGGCTAAGGCGAGGTGGGATATGAATGGTAAGCGTTTCAAGAAGATTGTCCTCAGTATGCTTTGTCTTGTTATGGTTTTCTCGGCAGCCGCAAGCGCGGGTACTTTCCCGGCCCTTAAGGCAACGACATTCGCAAGAGGAGAGGACAAGCCTGTTTATGTGGATGCTCCATTTAGTGTAAAAAACCTCTTTGTTCCATATATACTTCGAGTGCAGAACGGCGGCGCCAATGGCGAGTTCGATCGAGTTTCAAGCGCCGTCATGAAGATCAACGGCGCCACAATCCTCGATTCAGGTAGTTTCAGCCAGCAAGTCGCCCTGATCGAAAAACAGGTGCCGGTTGTACTGAGCAATGTGTTGTCCCTTGAGATACGAAGTATTCCCGGCAGTGCCATGACCGTGTCTATTGACGGACAGGACGATACGCCGCCTGATCTTGCGATTGCTCATCCCATTGACGGTATTTATTTGTCTGCCCCCGTCGTCTCCGTTTCGGGTAATGCATCCGACTCAGTCAGCTGGATCGATGCTGTTACTGTCAATGGTGTAAATGCCACTCTTTCCGGCGATGCTTATACCGCACCCAACGTAGCTCTCTCCGCAGGCCTTAACACACTTACCGTAACCGCCGTCGATGCCGCCGGTAATTCAACCAGTGCAGTGGTTTCAGTGTATCTTGATTCAATCGCGCCGGTAGTGACTCTTTCACCGATCCCGGCCTTGACGCGATATCAGGTGTTGTCGGTTTCGGGCACAATAAGCGACGCAAGCCCTATATCCTCGTTAACGGTAAATGGCATTGTTGTTCCAGTGACAGAGGGTGCTTTTACCACTACCGTTACTCTTGCGGAAGGGAGCAATACAATAAATTTAGCGGCAACGGATGCGGCGGGAAACGTAGGAACTGCATCAGTCGACGTGGTCCTCGATACCACACCCCCTCTCATCACGGTACTCTCTCCATCTGACGGAGCCATAGTTGCGACCGATGCCGTTACGATAAATGGCGCGGTCGATGATGCATCAGCCCTAGTAACGGTGAACGGTGTTTCAGCGCCATCGAGCGGCTCCGGCTTCTCTGCCTCGGATGTGGCCCTTGTTGAAGGTACAAATACCATTAGCATTGTGGCCGTTGATCCGGCAGGCAATAGCAGCTCCACCATTCTTTCCGTTACCTATGTAAAGCCGGATATCACCCCGCCGACAGTAATAATTCTCTCCCCGGCAATCGGGAGCGTGGTTAATGCCGCTTCGGTTACGGTGACCGGCACCGTTGATGACCCAACCGCCGTTGTTTCGGTAAACGGTGCGGATGTACCGGTGACGGCAGGAGCTTTCACCGCAAGCATATCTCTTGTAGAGGGTGCAAACACCATAACCGTTACTGCCTCGGATGCAGCGGGTAATACAAGTACCGCCAGTACAACCGTTACCTGCGTATTAAACCACTATCCGCCCGACCCGGTTACCGTAGCGCCGCCATTGGATACGACGACAGTACCGACACTGGCTGACGCCACCGCATTTTTATACAGCGGGACAAACCCTATTCAGACGGGTGTTGCGCCGGGCACTATCGAGGTGGTCAGGGCCGCGGTGGTGCGCGGCAGCGTGGTCACTCCCCAGGGGGCGCCCATTCCCGGCGTCACGATTACCATCATGGGCCACCCGGAATACGGCAGCACGCAAAGCCGCGCCGACGGGGCCTTCGACATGGCCGTCAACGGCGGGACTACATTGACGGTGAGCTACGCGAAGGATGGGTATCTCCCCGTGCACCGTCAGGCTGATGTTCCCTGGCAGGACTACGTCATGGCAGAAGATGTAGTCATGATCCCTTACGACAGTAACGTCACCGCGATAGATTTCTCCGAGCCCATGCAGCCTGCCCGGGGCTCCGTCATTTCCGACAGCGACGGCACCCGTCAGGCAACCCTCCTCTTCCCGCAGAACAACTGGGTCACCATGGTCATGCCCGACGGTACCACCACAACCTTAAACAGCGTCAATGTACGGGCCACCGAGTACACTGTGGGGCCCAGCGGACAGGCGGCCATGCCCGCGCCCTTGCCGCCCACCAGCGGCTATACCTATGCCGTGGAGTTTTCCGTGGACGAGGCCGTTGCCGTGGGCGCCAAAATGGTCAGGTTCAGCAGGCCGGTCATCAGCTACAACGAGAACTTCCTCGGCTTCCCCGTGGGCGCAATCGTTCCCTCGGGTTATTATGACCGGGAAAAAGGTGCGTGGATTCCTTCCGACAACGGCAGGGTTATAGGCATTCTCGGTATTACCAGCGGGCTGGCCGAAGTGGATATCGACGGCAGCGGAATTGCTGCAGACTCAACCGCCCTCGCGTCTTTGGGAATAACCAGCGATGAACTGGCGCGGCTCGCCGCGCTTTATCAGACGGGGCAGAGCCTCTGGAGGGTGCCGGTCAGCCATTTTACTCCCTGGGATTTCAACTTTACTGTGAGGGCAGAGGATGGCGCCCAGCGCCCCAATCAGCCCCCTGCCCAGGCGGATGGGCCGTTGCCGTGCGAGAGCAAGCAGGGCGGCTCTATCATCTCGTGCCAGAGCCAGATACTGGGAGAGGTTCTGTACGTAAACGGAACGCCGCATACCCTTAATTACCGGAGCAACCGGACATCAGGGCGGATAGCCGGTAGCTCTCTTCGGATATACCTTAGCGGCGAAGAAGTGCCGAGTGTGCTTCGGAGGATTGAGCTGGAAATAGTGGTTGGCGGGAGGAAGTTTGCCTACACCTATAGCCCTGAACCCAATCTGATCCACACCTTTACATGGGACGGCAAGGATGCCTACGGCAGGCCTCTCCTTGGCAGACAAACTGCAACAATTTATATCGGATATGCCTACAAGGGCATTTATGTGGCAGCCGCGGGCGGAACGGGGAGCGCATTCGGTAAAGCTTCCGGTATAACAATCGGTGGGGTTTTTGGACGGCCCGAAGCTATCCTGTGGCAGACACAGAAGACAAATGTTACCGCGTGGGGCTCCACGGGGCCGGTGCAGGGGCTTGGCGGCTGGACCTTTGATATACAACATCTGTACGATCCGGTAGGCCGGGTCCTTTATCTGGGTTCCGGCACGGAGCGTAGCGCAAGTAATTTCAACCGTGTCATAAGCACTGTAGCAGGTACAGGGCAGGTGGGGTCAACCGGCGACGGCGGACTGGCCACCTTAGCAAAGTTTTACAATCCGATGGGCGTGGCAGTGGATGCCGACGGGAGTTATTACATCGCCGATACCTCTGCTTCCCGTATTCGCAAGGTCGGGCCGGACGGCATTATAAATACCGTTGCAGGTACAGGACAATTGGGATTTTCCGGTGACGGCGGCCCGGCGACGTTGGCAAAGATAAGTGGGGTGAGAGATGTCGCCCTCGGCCCTGACGGGAGCATTTACCTTGCTGATTTAAACAATCGACGTATAAGGCGGGTAACGCCAAACGGAATTATTGATACCGTCGCGGGCAACGGAGGTATCGGCTTTGGTGGCGACGAAGGCTTGGCTACCCAGGCCACACTGTATAACCCGGAAGGAGTCGCCGTATCGCCTGACGGCAGTTTCTATATTGCTGATACGCAAAACTCCCGCATTCGGAAGGTGAGCCCCGACGGCATCATAACGACTGTAGCCGGTACCGGCACTGCCGGGTACAGTGGCGACAACGGCCCTGCCACGGCTGCCATGCTGAAGAGGCCCGAGGGTGTTGCATTAGGTCCCGACGGCAGCATATATATTGTCGATACCGACAACCATCGTATCAGGAAGATCGGAACGGATGGTATTATTACAACCGTGGCCGGAACTGGTGCAGGCGGTTTTTCTGGCGATGGGGGCTTTGCCGTTCAAGCAAAATTGTCTTATCCGCGTATGTGCACCGTGAGCCCCGACGGTATAATTTATATTTCCGATGCCTACAACCGTCGCGTTCGCCGAATAACGCCGGACGGGGTCATTGCTACCGTGGTCGGCAATGGCACTATGGGCTTCAGCGGCGATGACGGGCCGGCGACAGCGGCAAAGGTGAACTATGTCTATGATATATCAGTTGGAAATGACGGCAGTTTGTATCTTGCCGACGGCAGCCAGCGCATTCGTCAAGTGAAGATGTCATCCTTGCCTGGAATCGGCAGCAATGACATCGCCATTGCCTCAGAAGGCGGCAGCGAGGCGTACATCTTCAATCCCTCCGGCAGGCACCTGCGCACGGTGGATACGGCGACCGGCGCGAATGTCT
>JAOUDF010000244.1 GCA_029859385.1 Nitrospirota bacterium | reverse complement strand
GCAACGTGCTCCCTGCTTATGCCTATGCCCGTATCGGCCACCGTGATATGAACCTGGTAGTCGGTTTTTGATACTGCCACCGTTACTGTTCCGCCTTCAGGGGTAAACTTGACGGCATTGGAAAGGAGGTTGTAGAGGATCTGTTTGAGCTTGCCTTCATCCGAGTAGAGTTTCTCCGGACAATCCGAGAGGTCGGCATCGAGGGCGATCTGCTTTTTCATGGCGAGCGGTTTTGCAATGCTCAGGACTTCGTAGATTACCTTCTCCAGGTGGAACTCTTCGCCGTGGACATCCATGCGGCCTGCTTCAATTTTGGATAGGTCGAGAATGTTGTTGATGAGGCGGAGCAGATGCCGGCCACTGGTCAGGATATTGTCGATATATTTGGACTGTTTTTCGTTGAGGTTGCCGAATACCCGGTCGAGTAATACCTCGGAAAAACCGATGACGGCATTGAGCGGCGTCCGGAGTTCATGGGACATGTTGGCCAGAAATTCCGACTTCATCTGGTCGGCCCGCTTCAGCTCTTCATTTGCCTTTCTCAGCTCTTCCGTCCTTCTTCTGACCTCAACATCCAGATCTTCCGCCCATGCCTTCAGATGGTCCTGAGCCTGGCGGAGTTTGGCGGTCATCAGGTTGAAGTTCTCCGCCATGACGCCCATTTCGTCGCGAGATGAGACTTCAACCTGGCGGGTGAGGTCTCCCTCCGCAATATCCTGAATGGTGGAAACCATGGCCTTGAGCGGTCGGTCTATGAAGATTTTTATAAGCAGGTACAGGAATATTGCCAGCGAAAGCGTGATGATGGCGATAGTGGCCATCATGGCCCTTTTGTGTCGATCGATGCGGGCTATGTTCTTTTCCTGGGAACTCGATATCTTTACAATGCCACGGATATCGTTGTCGGTCCCGTGGCACCCCTGGCACCGCTTCTCGTTTTTCAGCGGCCTCAAAAGGGTAAGCACGATTGTGCCTCCCTGGGTTTCCATGAAGGATACGTCCTGTCCCCGAAGGAGAGTGTCGCGATGGGAGGGGTAAGTTGCCAAAAGGTCTTTGCCGGAGCTTTCTGTCGGGGATGGATACTGCTTTCTGCTGGTTTCCAGGGTTTCCGCAAGTGAAGAGGCGCCATCTTCTCGTTTTTTCTTTTCGATGACTTTTTCGAGGGTGGCCAGGTCTTCGAAGGCGATTGTGCCGTTGGGCCGGTAGACTTCCAGGGTGGTGATACCTTCCAGGGTACTCAGCTCCCCAAGAAGGCGTCGGGCCAGGTCGGGATGTCCCTCCATCATCCGGTCCGCGATACTCTTGACGATGGAATCGACGAGGACGGCCTCTTTTTCCCGCTCGACGTTGGTAAGGTCGTTGATATCCCTCTTGAGGTTGAGGTATTCCATAAACCCGAGCGCCAGGGAGATGGGGATAATCAACAGGAGAAGTAGTTTGACTGCAAGCCGGTTTTTCACGTTGCCTGTCGCGAAGAGTTATGAGTGTATAAGCTCCGTCTGAACCGAAATCCCGGTGCGGAAGGCTCCTTAATACCGCGCGCTACAATTATCGGCATAATGAGAAAAAGAGTGAATAGGATGCACGGCAAAAACAGTAGCACATTAAGATAGCCTCAGGCAATCCTTCAAGAGGAAATCTGACTTTACTTCACTAGGGAATTTGTGGTATACAGCAAAAAAAATGCCAACGACCGTTCTGAAGGGTGGCTGTTCCCCATGAAGCACCTCAACAAGGTCCGGTTCCTTCTACTTGCCGGTATTATTGGAGCCGTTGCCATGACCGCGTTCTTTCTTGCCAGTACTTCCCGCACGGAGAGGAAAGCGTCCGCCTCCACGCCCGCCCCAAAAGCCGACGATACGGAAGTCTCTATCCGGAACTTCAATATGGAGGAGAGTGAGGCCGGGGCGATAAGCTGGAAAATAAAGGCCGACCTTGCCGAGAAGATGAAAGATGACAGCAGGGTGAAACTTCATAATCTGGAACTGGTGCTCTTCACGAAAGAAGGGAAGAGGGTTATTGTTACCGGCGACGAAGGGTTGATGGACAGCGAAAAGAAAGAGATGACGGTGACTCAAAAGGAAGGGGAGCCTACCCGGGTCCTTTTTGACAACGGCTATCTTCTCACGACGACTACCCTTCACTGGAGCGATGCGGACAAGGTTGCGATAACGGATGATCCGATTACACTGGAAGGCAAGGGCTTGCGGCTTACCGGGGTGGGGATGAGGGCAAGACTGGACATTCAAAAGGTGGAGGTAAAGAGCAATGTCAAGGCGGTCATTGGAAAGCGTTAACAGGCTGGCGTTGTGTGTGGCAGTGCTTCTTGCATTGGCGGTCTCGTTCGGCAACGGGGTATCCTTCGGGGCCGAAGCGAAGAAGGGCTCGCTGATGCAACGGGAGAGTGAAGACAAGACTCCCACGGTCATCACCTCGAAGTCGATGAACGCCGACAACAAGAACAAGACCATTGTCTTTACCACCGATGTCGTGGCGGTCAAGGGCGAAACCACCATCTACTCCGACGAAATGACGGTCTACTATACCGAGGACGGAAAAGATATCGACAGGATCGTCTGCAAGGGGAATGTCAAGATTGTGAAGGGTACGCGGACCGCGGTCTCCAATGATGCCGTCTATTACGCCAAAGAGGGGGCGGAGAAGGTGGTCCTTACCGGCGGTGAACCCCGGGTCTGGGAGGGGAACAATATGGTAAGTGGTTCAAAGATCACCCTTTTACTTAATGAAGACCGGAGTATTGTTGAAAACAGCCGGGTAACCCTCTATCCTAAAAAGTAAAGATTGGGCCTGGTCGAGCCGATGTTTCTAGAAGCGATAACACTCGCAAAGTCCTACCGGGGCAGAAAAGTTGTAAACAGCGCCTCCATCGGGCTGGAGGCCGGGGAAGTGGTGGGGCTGCTCGGGCCCAACGGGGCCGGAAAGACCACCACCTTCTACATGATGGTAGGGCTGGTGCAGCCGGACGCCGGGCAGGTGCTGCTGGGCGGAGAAGATATTACGGCGATGCCGATGTATCTGAGGGCCAGGAAAGGGCTCAGCTATCTTCCGCAGGAGCCGTCGGTCTTTCGCAAGTTGACGGTAGAGGAGAATGTTCTCGCTATCCTTGAGACTTTGGACCTCTCCGCGTCGGAACGGCGGGAAAGGCTCGAAGATCTCCTTGTGCAGCTTGGCGTGGCGCACCTGGCGAAAAGCAAGGCATTTACACTGTCGGGCGGCGAGAGGCGCCGGGTGGAGATATGCCGCGCACTGGTAACGTCGCCGTCCTTCATCCTGCTGGATGAGCCCTTTGCGGGGATAGATCCGCTGGCGGTGGCCGACATCCAGAAGATAATCTCCGACCTCAAAAGCAGGGGGATAGGGGTGCTTATCACCGACCACAATGTAAGGGAAACTCTCGAGATAACCGACAGGGCCTATGTCATCTGCGAAGGAAACATTCTGGTAAGCGGTACGCCGGGCCAGATTGCGGAAGACCCGAAAGCCCGGGCCATCTATCTGGGCGAAAAATTCAGGTTGTAAAGGATTTGATCAATGGCCATTGATGCCAGACTTGATTTGCGAATGACTCAAAAGCTGGTGATGACTCCCCAGCTTCAGATGGCGATCAAGTTGCTTCAGTTGTCGCGGCTTGAACTTGAGCAGGCGATCAACCAGGAGCTGATGGAAAATCCCGTGCTCGAGGAAACCCCCGATGCCGAGGAGGGTATCGTTACCGCGGAGATTGCGGCGGAAGAGGCAAACGCGAAGGAGGCTGAGGCCCAGGAAAGCAACCCGGTGGACCCCGAGAGCTCGGAAACCATTCGGTGGGACGAGTATTTCTCCGGTATCAGCGGCGACGGCAGGGATATGGGGTA
>JAOUDF010000243.1 GCA_029859385.1 Nitrospirota bacterium | reverse complement strand
GGCGGCGTCGGCGAAAGACCATGAACCGGTATCAGTCTCGGAAGTGGTGAGGGCGGCAGTTGCCATCGTTCGCCCCATTGCCGAGGAGCATCGAGTGACGGTGAGGCATGGGGAATTGACGGACGAGGCCTGGGTAACGGGAGATCATACCCGGCTGACCGAAGTGATGGTCAACCTGCTGGAAAACAGTGTGCGCTACAACAGGACGGGGGGCAGTGTGAATGTCGATGTGCAGACCGGCAACGGAGAGGTCGCCGTCTCGGTCCGCGATACCGGGGTGGGGATTGCTCCTGAAAGCATCGACCTTGTATTCAAACGGTTCTGGCGGGAAGACGCGTCTCGCAGTACCGGAGGAAGCGGCCTGGGACTAAGTATTGTAAAGCGGATTGTTGAAGCCCACGATGGCCGTATCGAGGTGACAAGCACCGTGGGGGAGGGGAGCTGCTTTACCGTTCGTCTACCCCTGAATACTACACCGCCAGAAGCGCCTGCCGGATGATCTTTGCCGCCAGTATCGATGTGATGTTTGAAGAATCGTTGGGGGGCGACACCTCTACAAGGTCGAACCCGATGAGGTTCGCGGCGGCGAAGCGGTTGACCGCGCCTAAAATGTCGGCCGAGGTGCAGCCGCCCGGTTCCGGCGTACCGGTGCCGGGGGCGAAGGCAGGGTCGACGACATCGATGTCGATGGTCAGATAAACCGGCCGCCCCTTTGTCTCTTCAATGGCCTTGGCCAATGAATCGCCGGGCCAGCTCATCAGATTGGTCTTCTTTGCAAACTCCCGCTCATCCTTCGACCCCGACCGTATGCCGAACTGGTAAATATTCTCCGGCCCGATGACCTCCGCCACCCGTCGCATGACCGAGGCGTGCGACTCCCGCATCCCCATGTAGTCCTCCCGCAGGTCGGCATGGGCGTCGAAGTGGAACACTGCCAGGTCAGGGTATTTCTCCGACGCGGCGATGATGAGGGGTGACGAGATAAGGTGCTCCCCGCCGATGGTAAAGGGGATCTTGCCGTCGGCGAATACCTTGGCGGCTGCGTGATAGATCGATTGCAGGGCGGCAGGGGTGTTCCCGGGGGGGAGGAGCAGTTCGCCCCAATCGAAGAACGAGACATCTTCGATGGTTTTCCCGCCGAGAAAATCGAACTCCTCCAAACCGTACGATGCTTCACGAACGTGAGGTCCGGCGAAGCGGGTCCCCGGTCGGTAGCTGGTGGTATGGTCCAGCGGCGCGGAGAAGATGATGATTTTACCTTCGTCGTAATTTTCCCGGCTGGCCATGAACCTGCGGGTCGGGTCGATCTGAAAGAGAGCGGGGTCGGGCATTTCAGGCCTCCAGTTGGGCAAAAAAGACAGGGTTTTTTATCACCAAACCGGTCAGTTTTCAATATAAATCACCGAAATAGTCGACGCTCACGGCGCCGTTTCAGACCATTCAGACCCCGCCGCAGCCGACCACGAAATCGGTCCGGCCCTCGGTGACAATCACCGGTACTTCCCGCTTTCCCCCGGTGAGCTTCAGCATTTCCGCCAACCCCTGCGGGTCGGCCTCCACATTGATATAGTGGTAGGAGACATTCTTCCTGTCGTGTTCCATCCGTGCCCTCATGGTGTAGGGGCAACGGTCCTTCCCGTAGATAATGACCTGTTCGTTCATGGTATACCTCCTATCGGCTGAAAATAGGGTATATTTCTGACAGAAGCACTATATCATGAAAATTATCACTATAAGGGGGTGTCTACAATGAGAGAAATTACCTGGAGAAACGACATGGGCGAGGCCCTGCTGGATGCTCAAAAAACCGGGCGGCCGTTGTTCGTCGACTTCTTCTGGCCCACCTGAGGGGGCTGCAAGAAGATGAATACCGTGACGTATTCAGACGAGTATGTGATTGACATGATTTCGAAGAACTTTATAGCGGTGAAGCTTCACCTTGGCGAAGACAAGGAGTGGGCGACCAGGTACGATGTCCGCTGGACGCCGACATTTCTGCTGCTCGACGGCAAGGAGCATGAACATGCGAGGAACGTGGGGTATCTGCCGGTAATGGAGATGCTGGCATTCCTTACCCTGGCAATCGGGAAGGAGGCCTTTGACGGGGAGAAGTTCGATGAGGCCATCACGAAGTTCAACGAGGTAATCAGCAACTACCCCGAGAGTGAGCTGGCGGCGGAGGCGGTGTATTACAAGGGCGTCTCCGGCTACAAGAAGGGGCACGATGCCTCAGAGCTGAGCCGGGCCTATCAGCTTCTGCACAGCAAGTATCCCAACACCTCATGGGAAAAGAAGGCTTCAGTCTGGGATTCCTAAAATCGTCGATCCACGACGCTGTTTATGAAAGGCTCCGGTTCCCGGGGACTTTCTTGCATGAAAGAGGGATGAATTACCGGGAGATGATCTCTTCGATCCGGCCGTCCACCATCCGGGCGGTCCGGTGGGCCATGCCGGCGAGCTTTTCGTTGTGGGTAACGAGGACGAAGGTCGTCTGATGGGTCTGGTTGAGGCGAAGGATCAGTTCATGAACATGGGCGGCGGTATGGGTATCGAGGTTGCCGGTAGGTTCATCGGCCAGGATGACGTCGGGTTCGCCCATGAGGGCTCGGGCTATGGCGGTGCGCTGCTGCTCGCCGCCCGATATTTCGCCGGGGCGATGGGTGAGGCGGTCCTTGAGGCCCACCGATTCGAGGATTGCAAGGGCCCTCTCAGTAGCCTTGTCTCGGTCTTCGCCCCTGATGAGCGACGGCATGAGGGTGTTCTCCAGCACATCGAACTCGGGCAGGAGGTGATGGAACTGAAAGACAAACCCGATGCGCCGGTTGCGAAACGAAGCCAGCCGGTTGTCGTCCATCTGGAAGACGTCATCGTCTCCGTAGTAGACCTTTCCCTCTGTCGGGCGATCGAGGGCTCCCAGCAGATGGAGCAGAGTACTCTTTCCAACCCCTGAGGCACCGACAATGGAGAGGACTTCACCTTTTTTCAGCGAGAGGTCGACCCCTTTGAGGATGTCCAGGGTGGTCGCCCCCATGCGGAACGTCTTCCTCAGGCCTTCCGCCACGATATAGTCGCCCATCAGAACTTGTCCTTCATCTTGTCGACGGTCTTTTTCACGGTCTTCGAGCCCGACTCCAGGTTTTCCTTCAGCTGGTCGGCCTTTTCCCCGACGGTTTCGGACTTCTCCTCGATCACCTTTCCTGCCTCTTCCGCCTTTTTGCCAAACGATCGGATATTTTCTCCGCCGCTTGCCAGCACCAGGGCCAGGGCGGCCAGCACCAGAAATATCAGGCCGAGGACTATGCGGCTCCGGCCCCCCTTTTTCTTCTTACTCATAGCGAAGGGCCTCCACTGGGTCGAGTTTCCCTGCCTTCCACGACGGGTAGAGGGTGGCGAGAAAGCTTATGCTGACGGCGGCGACGGCGGTGATGATGAAATTGGCGGGGATCATCTTCACCGGCAGCTTGCTGAGGTAGTAGACGTCGCTGGGGAGGTTGATGAAAGGGAAGGTCTTGAGCACCCAGCAGAGCAGGAAGCCGCCCAGAACGCCGATGGTGGTGCCGATGGTCCCGATGATGAGCCCGTCGATTATAAATATCTTCATGATGCCGGTACGGGTCGCCCCCATCGATTTGAGGATGGCGATCTCCTTGCCCTTTTCCATGACGATCATGATGAGGGTGGAGACGATGTTGAAGGCCGCCACCAGCACGATGAGGGTAAGGATGACGAACATGGTGATCTTTTCGAGCTTGATGGCCGAGAAGAGGTTGCGGTTCATCTGCATCCAGTCGCGTACCCAGTATTCGCCACTGAGTTTCATCTGGATATCCCGGCCGATGGAGCTGGCCGCATAAACGTCGCCCACTTTTACTTCTAT
>JAOUDF010000242.1 GCA_029859385.1 Nitrospirota bacterium | reverse complement strand
TATCGCCGATCCTGGAGCCCTTTAGAACATGAGAGAAATGCCAGATTTTTGTGCCTGAACCGATACTGACACCATTATCCACCAGGGCGGTATCGTGGACGAAGGCTGGTGTCGATGGATTCAAGGACAAACCAGACTGAGGATTACCAGAGGTGAGGGAGCGTTCAGCCATCTCAAGGACCTTAAGGACGTTCAAGCCCTCTCGACCATCCGTCAACGGCCTCTTACGCTCCAATACGCACTCCACGAAATGGCTCAGCTCAGCCTTAAGTGGCTCTCCATTATCAAGCGGAATTGCCTGGTGGTCTACCTTCTGGGCAACAGGAATCTTTCCGTCCTTCCATTCGATGGTGTGAGGATAGAGGGAAAGCTTCTCCTTGCTGCCGTCGTCAAATACCACCATTGCTTTTGACCCTACAACTACGAGCTTTTGCTCTTTATATGGATGCAGCCAGCTTACAAAGATATGACCTTTGACTCCATTCCTGAATTCCATGCTCGTGAGCGTGGTATCGTAGATGCCCTTGCTGAGATATGCCCCTCCCGTAGCCGTGACCTTTACCGGCTCTTCACCCAGCAACATAAGTACTATCGATATGTCGTGAGGAGCGAAACTCCAGAGGATGTTCTCTTCCGTCCTGAGCTTTCCGATGTTAAGCCGATTGGAATAGATGTACTCGACCCGCCCCAATTCGCCGGATGCAATCATATTCTTAAGCTTGATCACCGCTGGGTGATATTGGAGGATGTGCCCAACCATCAAAATCTTCCGTTCACCTTCGGCAAGAGCAACAAGCTCCTCGCCTTCCTTGACCGTCAATGCCAAAGGCTTCTCGACAAAGACGTCCTTTCCCGCCAGCAGGGCACGCTTTATCAAATCATAGTGCATGGCTGCCGGAGCCGCGATGGCAACCGCCTTGATCTCTGAATCAGCAAGCAGGTCTTCGAACGAAATAGTATAGCGGACATCCGGAAACTGTCGCCTTCGCTCCTCTATGGTAGCCGCGCTGGAATCACAGGCTGTATGAAGAACACCAAGCTCATGCAGGTTGCGCATGATGTTCTTGCCCCAGTAGCCCAGACCAACGAGACCGATAAATTTCTTATTTTCCATCATTAGTTCCCCGTACATAGTTATTCGTTGATAACTCCTTTAGTCGATTATCCGTTTCCCCAACACCGCCACCTCTCTCCTTAGCAACTCTACTTCGTCTCTCAGTGCCTCATACTCAGCCATCTTGTATTTAAGAAAGCGGATTGTAATTAGAGTCTTCTCCTCGATGCCCCTTGGCGTCAGGAGGTATGTGTATACACCCTTATCGGGGTTACGGCTGAAGTTTCCCATTTTTACCCAGCCCCTCTCCACAAGGGCCTTCAGGCAGTAGTTGGCTTTCCCGAGGCTTATTCCCAGTTCACGTGCCAGTTCACGCTGGCTGGTCTCAGGGTTGGCCTCCAAGTGTTTTAGAAGACGGTAGTGGGTTTCGTCGTTTATCAGATGTGGACTCATTTGACCTGTCGTTCAAGAGTTGAACGACGAATATTAAACTCTCTCTTAAGGTACGTGTCAACTCTTTTATCTGACCCGCTTGCTCTGCTCTTTCAAGTAAGTTCCGTACCCAACAAACAGGCCCATCAAGAGCCAGAAAGTAATAGCCATTTCGTCAACATAGGAACCTTGAAACTGGTTTGCCATAAAATAGCCAATAACGATAATGAGACCGCTAGTGAAAAAAGAGCGCATGAGCTCATTGAGGGCAACTTGCCTGGCATAGCGTCTCAAGGTTATTGCGAGAGAGATAAACAAAAAAATCAAAGCCGCCATTCCTTGCAAGCCGAGTTGTAGCCAGGCATCAAGGAACGCGTTGCAACTACTGACATCAAGAGTACCTGGGCCAGCGGCATTCATTCCAGCTATATAGTTTTTTCTGCTATACCCAAAACCTTGGAACGGATGCTTGAGCATTTCTTTTACACCTTGGCCCCATTGGTATAACCTGATACTCTCCGTACCGGCGTCATATGCCTGTTGACGTGTGTCATAATTAAAACCTCCTTGACCACCGTGGTATAAAATCTCTTTTGGAAGAAGCCCTCCTGCTCCAATCAGGGCAATCAGCAGAACTGCGGCAAGCAACCGTTGTTTCTGCATGAGATAGACGATCAGAAACAGCTCGATACATATCGCTATCCACCCGGCTCTGGAGTGGGTCAATATCTGTGTAACCAGAGCCACGACAAGCGCAGCCCTCGCAACCCAGGACTTCATGCCCACCAACCTGAAGGCTGCCCAGGCAACAAGGGGAAAAGTCAGTACAATATAATCGGAGTAATTAGTGACTCCCCTTGCAAGAGATTTCAAACGCATCGTAGCGAAATTTGTCGCTCCGCCTTCGAGATAGAGCTTCACTAATCCTATCAGCCCGAACAAGAGAATCCATCCGCACAATATGACAGCGAATCTCTTGATCTGCTTCTCATCGCGGAATGTATAGGCAGCCGCGTAAAAAACGACAAGGTACTGAAGCAGCTCCCCCTGTATTTCCTTAAGAGATACAATTGGATTTATGGCAAAAAAAACCGAGATGACCACGGTAGCGGTGTATAAGAACAACGGCAGATCGAGAGGAGTTTTTACCTTCCAGTTTCCGGAATACCCCATCCTGACAAGGCACAGCAATCCTGCGCTCACAATAAAAAAAGACCTCACCGCCGTCACATGGGCGATTGGTAAAACGATCAACAGGCCGATAAGAGATGCCTCTATCGCGTAATCAAGCCTTTGAACAGTCAGTGCTCTGGCCATGTCAGTGGATGAGGGGGACAAATTGGATAATCTGGAATCGGCCTGTTCAGGTTGTGTATTGTTCATGGAACACTTGGTAATTTATCTGTAGTTGGCAGCATTCGGTCCACTGCCGCAATGACATCTTCTGGTTTCACCGAATTGGCATGGTCGCCGCCCCTGAGGGTGATATTTTTGTCGCCCCACGGTGACCAGATTATGTCGCTCGTACTGCCGAAGATGGCGAGGGTTGGCGTACCGACGGCTGCCGACAGGTGCATTGCCCCGCCCTCCAGCGTGATCAGCAGGTCACACTGTTTTGCAAAGGCTGCGAAGCCTTTGAGGGAGGATGCCGAATAAACCAGTGGCCGATACCCTAACTCCCTCATTATTGTGTCGGCCAATCCCTGATCTTTCGGGGTCCAGTTAAGCACCAGGTCCACATCTTTTCTGCCCAAAAGATACTGAGCGATCCTAACATAATTTTCCGGCGACCACCAGCGATTCTCCTCCATCCGGCTGGTAAGGTGGAGGCAAACAAGTCGTCTTCCCCGTTTCAACCGGTGCTCTCCAATGAACTTCATGGCCTGGCCATGCTCTGCGGAGGGAATATCGAGCCAGAGCCGCTTTTTCGGAGCATCAACCCCTATGGCCCTCACCACACCCATCGCCCGCTCCACTTCATGGCGAAGTTCTGTCTCGTCTGCGGCAAACAGATTGAAAAAGAACGAGAGTATCCAATCCTTGGGCCTCGGCCGATGCCCGACTCGAAGCGGCGCTCCACTGGCAAACACCAGCCAGCCAAGGGACGGGGTGAACTTGCTTCGGATGCCAATGGCGATGTCGAACTTCTCTTTTCTGATATCCCGGATCAACCTGAGCTGATCGACCCACGCCTTCAGCTTGCTCTCCCCTGCAAAACCAGCATGCTTCGCCTTCTGATAGCTGTATACCTTGTCAACGAAAGGATTCCCCTCAACGGCTTCTTTTGTGTATTTTGCCACCAGTACCGCGATATGGGCCTTCGGGTATGCCTGCCTCAAAGCCTCCAGGGCCGGGGTGGTGCAGATGACGTCGCCGATGTTGTCGTTGCGCACCACCAGTATCTTTCGCGCCCACTCCCAGTCTTT